>JAJXZI010000168.1 GCA_021780115.1 bacterium
AGACCAGGGGCGAGATGGACCGCCACGCCCCTGACAGGAGCATCGGCATCATCCTGCATGAATGGGGCACCTGGTTCGACGTTGAGCCCGGGACCAACCCCGGCTTCCTCTACCAGCAGAACACCATCCGTGACGCCGTGGTGGCCGGGCTAAGCTTAAACATCTTCAACCACCACGCCGACCGCGTGCAGATGGCCAACATCGCGCAGACGGTCAACGTGCTGCAGGCGGTGATTCTGACGGAAAAGGAGAAGATGCTGCTGACGCCGACCTACCACGTCTTCGAGATGTTCACCGTCCACCATGACGCCAAGCTGCTGCCGACGGAACTCCAGTGCGCGGACTACCCGTCGGGCGACGATAAAATCCCGGGCGTCAACGTCTCCGCCTCGCGGGACGCGGCCGGCAAGATTCACGTGACGCTATGCAACCTGAATCCGAATGCCGCCGCCGAAGTCACCTGCGCTCTGCCAGGCGCGAAGGCGGCCAGCCTGACCGGACGCGTGCTGACGGCGGCCCAGATCACGGCGCACAACACCTTCGACCAGCCGGAGAACGTGAAGCCGGCGGAGTTCACCGCGTTCCACACGACCGACGACGGGTTTGCCACGACGCTTCCAGCAAAATCGGTCGTGGCGCTGGAGATCCAGTAAGAATGACCGAGCGCAGAATCCAAAGTGGATGAGCGACGGCCCCGTCGCCGCGCCGGGTTCAGTCCTCCAACCCGCTGCCGTCGTGAAAGACCTTGCCGAAGCCCGCCGTGAAATAGCCGTGCGCGGCGAAATAGTGCGGCAGCGTGACCCAATGCTCCAGCGACGCCACGGCGCGGATGCCCGGCGCCAGCCCGTAGATGCCGGTGGTGGACGGACGCAGGCCGGTCAGCAGGCTGGCGCGGGAGGGATTGCACAGCGGCGCGTTGCCATGCGCGTTGGCGAACGGCGTGCCTTGGCGGGCGAGCCGGTCGAGATTCGGCGTTCGCGCCCGCGGATGGCCGCCGAGGCAGCCGACCCAGTCGTCGAGGTCGCCAATGGCGATGAAGAGGACGTTGGGATTCGGCTTAGCTGGCGCGCCGAAGAGGCGAGGAGCGCCCAGCGCGAGCGGCGGGGCGATCAGGATCGCTGCGGAGTTTATCGCCAGAGACCTGTGCAAGATGCGTTCAGCAGTTTTCGGCAGAATGCCGGACCATTGAAGTTCAGCGATGCTGCGGCGTTCTGCCGGGACACCGCCACGGTGAATTGGGGATCAGTTTTCCGGCTGTTCATGCTTGGTCGTCGTCTGCTCAATCGCCTTCACCAACGTCTCGACTTCAGCGTCGGCGGGCAGCCACTGCCAACGTTCAGCGGTATAATCACCACTGCCCGACTCGAACTGCTGGAGGAAACGGACCATTCCGGCAGCGCCGAGATCACGCCGCAGCGCGTTGAGTCCCGCCCGGCGTAGCGTCTCAGGAGTCATCGTGGCCATGCGTGAACCTTACTCGCGGGCCAGGACCTCTGTCAACCAAGCCAGCGGGTTGGCGACGTTGAAAGGCAATTCTCCGGACGGCATCCGGCGACTCGCGGCCAAAAGGCGGTCCGCCGGCCTTCGCGCCTTCATCGCTGGTTCTTCCGCGCCTTGCCGCCGGAGGCTTCCGGCGACTCCTGCTTCACCAGCGCGGTGAACTCCTCCAGGCGCCGGGTCCACACCCGTTCGAGCTCCTTGACCCGGTCGGGATGCCGCGCGGCGAGATTGCGGGTTTCGGAGCGGTCGGTGCGCAGGTCATAAAGCTCCCAAGGCTTTTGGTGATCGGCCACCAGTTTCCAGTCGCCGACGCGAACCGCCCGGTTGCCGTCGTGATACCACCAGAAATCGTTGTGCTTAACCGTGCCGTCTTTGGCGAAAACGGGCACAAGGCTTTTTCCCGGCGGCGCCGGGACGGCTTGGCCGGCGAAGGTTTCCGGCCAGTGGCCGCCAGCCAGATCGAGGATGGTCGGCGCCAGGTCAATGACATGGCCCGGATTGCGGCGCAGTTCGCCGCGCGCCTTGATGCCGCGCGGCCAATGCACGATCAGCGGCGTGGTGATGCCGCCTTCGTGGACCCAGGACTTGTGCAGGCGAAACGGCGTGTTCGCCGCGCTGGACCAGCCGGGGCCGATGCTCAGATACGTCCGGGCCGAGCCGGGCGGCGCGGTGCGGTCGTGGCGGTCGCCGCGGATGATTTGCTCGGCGCTGGCGCCGTTGTCCGAGAGGAAAAAGATCACCGTGTTGTCGAACGCGCCCATCGCCTGGAGTTGGTCCAGCACGCGGCCGATCTCGAGGTCCATGCGGTGGACCATCGCGGCGTGGATGGCCATCTTGATCGGCTGGAAATCCTTCTGCTCGGCGGTCAGATCGTTCCACGGAGTGGCGCGGCCGACTTCGCCGGGGCCGATTTCCTCGCGCAGTTTCTCCTCCGACAGATTCCAACTGGGCCAGACATCGGGATCGAGTTTCGAGAGCGGGCAGTTGACGAGGCCCATCTGCTTCATCCGCCGGTAGCGTTCTTGTCGCAGCGCGTCCCAGCCGGCGAGATAGCGGTCGCGGTAAAGCGCGATGTCCGGCGCGGGTGCCTGCAACGGGAAGTGCGGACAGATGAAGGCCAGATAGAGAAAGAACGGCTGGTCGCGGTGCTGGGCTTGGTGCTCGCCCAGAAAGTCAATCGCGTGCTGGGCGATGGCGGTGGTGCTGTAGTAACCGCTGTCGGGCGGGACGGGCGGCAGCGGGCGGTCGTCCAGCGTGTGCAGGCGCGGATTGAAGTGGCGGTCGTGGTCGTTGAGCGAGTAGGAACGGTCGAACCCGCCCGCCAGCACCGGGCCGTCCACGTGCCACTTGCCGGAGTGATACGAGCGGTAGCCGAGCGGATGCAGCAACGCCGGCAGCAGGCGCGCCCAGGCGGGGCGCCGGCCTCCCGCGCCGCCGCCGAGGCCGGGCAATTCGTCGCGCCGCACCTCCTGGGCATAGTAACCGGTGAGGATCGCGGCCCGCGACGGCCAGCAGCGGGCGGTGTTGTAGAATTGCGTGAAGCGCAGGCCGCCGCGCGCCAGCGCGTCGAGATTCGGCGTCTGGATTTCGCCGCCGTAACAGCCGGCGTCCGAGAACCCCATGTCGTCGGCCAGGATCAACACGATGTTGGGCCGGGGCGCGGGGGGGGCGGCGGCAGTGGCCTGCCCGGCGGGGAGCGCGAGCAGCAGCGCGCTGAGGAGGGGGCGCGAAGTTTTCAAGCGGGCTATCGTGTGTGGGATGCTCATGTCTGTTCGCCACTCTGGCGCTCGTGCGCCACCCTCGCAAGTGGAAGGACGCAGGGGGCCGCGCGCCGTGACGAGGCGTCCGGCGCGGCGACGGGGAACGGGTTGCGGTGTTCAGAACTCATCAAATGGGCCGCCGCCCTCGACGCCGTAGAGTTGCTCCGCTTCCCAGTTCACGGCCAGTTCGAGGACGGCGAGGCAATCCAGGGCGGTGGCGAGGAGTTTGCGTTGGGCGTCGGGACGCAGATAAGCCGGGGCCTTGGCGAAAAGTTCCCCGCCGATGGCGCGAACTTCCGCCGCAAGTTCGTGGGCGGGCGATTGCCCCGCAAACTGGAGCCGCTTGGCTGTCAGCGCCAGCCCGGCCAGCTTCTCCAGACGCGCCGCCTGCGGACGAGTCGGCATCACCAGCGGCATCATGCGGAGGTCGTTGATCTCCACGTCTTGATTGTGCTTCACGAACCGCTTCAGGAAATAGCTGAAGATGTCGGAATTCAAAACAGCAAGGAAGGCTTGTGCATTGAGCAGTTTGCGAGGCGGGGTCAAACGGGATCCCCCAGCATCGAAGACACACGGCTGTTGAAAGCGTGCCTTCACTGGGACGTGGTTGGCGTGAAGCGTCCAAGTCACTCCGCTCGTGAAGTAAAGGTGAGCGTTGCGCACGACAGGCATTCGCGACTCCGGCCGTCCGCTGTTGTCAAAGAGCCAGCGGGCAGTGTCTCGGAACCAGTCGATGAATAGCGGCTCATCGTCTTCCCAGCGGTTGCCTTCGGGATCGCCCTTGCGGTAAGGCACAAAGCGCCCATGTCCGCAAAGTCCGTTGTAGATCGTAGCAATGCGCGGAGCGTCGGCGGCATCTTCGTATGCTTCGCCCGGTCGCAAGCCCAGGACGGCGCTGGGAACAGGAGATTTCTTCTGCCGCTTGCGGCTTTCATTCTCCTCGGCCATCCATCGCTGCAATTCCTGGCACAGCAGGCAGAAATCGGTGTCCGACACGGTGGCCGTCTTGCGCAGTTTTTGGGCGCGCTGGCGCTTCTCACCGTCACTCAGGGTGGCCGTCCAGAATTCATCCAGTTCCTCGGTGGAACGCCAGCGGGCCAGCAAGTCCTCTTTCCGCATCTGCCAGGTGAATTGGGAATCCGAGCCGGGCTGGTGCGACAAGTCGGCCACGAGCGCCTTGGGAACCACTCGATACAGGTCAGACTTGGAGAAGCCGAGTTGCGGCGCGGGGAACTGGTCGCGGAGCGGTTCGACGCTTGCCTCCCAGGCCGCGCTGTTCTTCGTTGGCTTGTTCACGTCGCCGCCGTTTTCGCGGAGGAGTTTGAGGAACACCGGTTTGATGGCCGCGTCGGCGAGCCAGCGTTTCGTCCACGCCTCACGCTTGGCGAGAACAGCGGCGGCCTGTGTTGTGCCTTCGAGGAAGCCAAGGAAGTGGGCGTTGTTGGCTGTGCGCATTCCCTGGCCGCCTTCCGCCACGAGGCCGACCAGCGTGATGTCGCCGGGCTTGAGGCTGGCTTGATAAGCGCGGAGCTCCGGGAGATTCTCTTCAAAGTCCCTGGAAGTTTTAATGCGCTCCCACCACTCGTCGCACAACTGTTTCACCGGCTCGTTGAACTTCTCGAACAGCCGCAGCGTGCCAGGGCGCGGCTCGAAGAACGCGCGTTTGTGGGCGGCGCGGTAGAGCGCCACCGGCACTCGATGCACACGCAAGTCTCCGCGCGGGCCATGCGCGCCGTGCCTGGCCGCGCCGAAATCGCCGGCCAAGACCGTCGTGGCATCAAACTCGATTTTGGCGGAGGGCGGCAGGGTTTCGAGGAATTCCTCAGGCATCGTCGGCCGGCCGTCGGCGGGCTTGCGCGGGCGCGCCTGGACAAACAGCATTTCATCCGCTCCCGCCGGACGCTTGCGAGCAACAAAGATGGCGGCGTCCACCGTGGCGTCGAACGGGTCGCACTGGCCGAGGTGCGTGAGCGTGTGGCTTTGCAGCAGGTCGCGCACCCGCCGCTTGCTGGCCAGGGTGAAGAACGTGTCCGAGACGATGAATCCAAACCCGCCGCCGGACCGCAGCAACGCGAAGCCCTGCTCGGTGAAATGGACGTAAAGGTCATCGAGAAAACCCACGCGCCTCTCCAACGCCGCGCGCCACTTCTCCGCGCTACTGGTGTGCGTCGAGATGTAGGGCGGATTGCCCAGCACGGCATCGAAACCAGCAGACTCCGCCGGGCGCGGCTGGCCATCCGCTGCGTAGAAAACGTCCGGGAACTCCAGCCGCCAGTGGAACGGCGCGAGCGCGTCCTGTTTCGCGCCGAGTTCTCCGGTGAGCGACGCGCGCAGCTTCTTCGCTTTGGCCCTCTCCACGTTGTCGAGTTCCTTGGGCGCGACCTCGGACAGCATCAACAGCCGATAGTCGTGCTCGCTGATGGGCAGCCCGTCCAGCGCGGCCAGCCAGATGTTCGCGCAATGGAGGAACGGATCGAGCTGGGCGCGCACCTCCTTCCACCGCCGCTCCTTCTGCTTCACCAACTCCATTTCGGTGCTGGCGGTTTGCTCGATGTTGACGTGTTCCGCGATCACCGCGCGCAACGCCTCCGGCAGCCGGTGGCCAATGTCGAACGCCGTGACCTGCCGCTTTTCCTCCTCGGTCACGCCGGGGCGGTGACTCAATTCCTCCGGCGCGGCGAACAGCAGCGAATTGCCGTGGCGCAGATGGTGGTCGAGGAAGTTCAGCGGCTCGTCGGCGGCGATGCACGTGAGCCAGAGCGAGAGCTTCGCCAGTTCGACCGCGAGCGGATTCAGATCCACGCCGTAGATGCACGCCTCCACGACGCGCCGCCGCCAGTAAGCCGTTTCCGCCTGCTCCTGCGAAATGCCCGGCACGACCGGAATCCTGCCGGCAGCTTGAATCTCCTCCCGCGTGCGCCGGCTCGGCCCGTTGGCGACCACCGGCTCCGTCATCAGCCGCGTGGTGGGGTGATAAACGATTTGCTCCGCCAGCCATTCCGTGGCGCGCACGAGGAAATGGCCGCTGCCCATCGCTGGATCAACGAGGTTGAGCCGCAGCACGCCGAACGCGAAGGAGTTGTCGCGCTGCTTCTCTTCCGACTTGGCGGCCAGCGCGCGGCGCACGTCCTCGCCGGCCTCAATCTCGCCAAGCAGCGGCAGCAGCGTCTCGCGGAGCAGATACCGCACAATCCAGTCCGGCGTGTAGAAGATGCCGTGGCGATGGTTCTGGCCGTTTTCGTTTCGGAGCGCGAGCCGGCCGTTGTCGTCGGCCAGGTGCGCGCCCAGCAATCCCTCGTAGATGTCACCGAGTTGGCGGACTTCCAGCGAAGCATAGTCAATCGCCTCGCTCGTTTCGATTTGGTGCTGCCGGGCGGAGGACTTCGCGGGCGGCTGGGCAAAGACGAGTTGCTTCAGCACGCGAGCCAGCGCGGCGTCGCCCACGCGCCAGGATTCCAGGCGCGGGTGCAGTGGCGGGTTGAACAGGCCGCCGTTGTAGCGGGTGACGCGCGTGGCTTGGTTCTGCGCCTCGTTGCCGCCGTTGATGAGGTGAAACAGCTTGAGCAGTTCCGTGTAAAGCTCGGTGAAGGCATCGTCCGCGAACTTCGACTTGTCGCGCAGGTCGTTGACGAGACGGGCGAGCGAGAACTTCTCGCGATAAACTTTGTTCGCGCCGTAGCCGTGCGTCTTCACGGGCAGAAGGCCGCGACTCTCGGCGTAGAGCACGAACAGGAGTCGGTAGAGGAAAACGAGCGCGTTGTCATAGACCGCGCCATAGTCGGCGGGCGTGATGCCGTTGGCCGCGCAATCGCGGAAGCCGTTGGCGAGATCTTCCAGCACGTCGAAGATGCGTTTGCGGAGATTGAGTTCCAACTCCGACTGCTTCGTCAGTGCCTCGTCGCGCAAGTCATCCAACGGGCAGCGTCCGTCTGACCGGCGCGCGAACGCGGCGGCCCGGAACAGCGCCACGAACAGCCTGAATTCGTCGAGCGTGCAGAACCGGTCGTTCTCCGCGAGCGCGAACTCGAAGTAGGCGTCGTTGGCCGCCTGATCGCAATAGAGCCGCCAGCGGTTGCCGTTGGTCAGGATGGCCCAGTTGAAGAAGCGTTTCCCGGTCGCGTCCTTGGCGTGCCGGAGGTAGCTCTGGATTTGCTGGCTGGGGAACCAGCCGGGCGTCTCCGCTTTCGACACCTCATCAAGCGGATGCTGCCACTTCTTCGCCTCCAACACGGTGTCCGCGAAACGGAAGACGTCCACCGTCTGCGTCTGCGCCGCCGCCTGCTGTCGCGCTTCGGCGTTCGGAAACAAACAGTAATCAGGCCGTTCCGTCTTCGGGCCTTGGGGCAGGTCGGCTTCCGGGATGAACTGCCAGCCCAGATCGGCGAGCAACGGGTCGAGAAAAGCGTTGCGGGTGTAGGCTTCTCTTTGTTTGCGGAGGCCGTGGACGTCTTCCTTCCAACGTTTCTTCGCCGTCTCGTAAATCGTGCTGACTTCGGTGGAGGTCGGAAAACCCTCCGCCTCGGCAAAACGGCGTTGAAGATAGTTGACCGAGAAGACGCCACGACAAATCACCACGCTCTCGCCGTCAGCGGCGTCATGAAGTTCCAGCAGTTGTTGATCGTGCCACGCCATCTTCAGCTTGACCGCCCATGTTTCTCAGCGCGCCCTCGCTTGGCAATCCATTCCACCGGGATGCTTGTACCGCGGGGCGATGCCCGTGGCCAGGCGGGCGCACCGGCGGCGGCAGCCGCCCGGTTGACGGCGGGGACGGATCACTTTGCCCGGGTGAACTTCACCCAGCGCAGGTTGATGGCCTTCCAGGCGGCCGCGTCCTTCGGGCGGACGTTGACGACTTGCTCGCCGGGTTGCGCGATTTCGATCCGGCCGAGGTCCACGACGCGGAAGTCGTCCCAGGCGCCGGTCTGCGGGGCCTTGCCGGTGAGTTGGTGACCGGCGACCTCCACCGTCAACTCCGGTTCGGGATTCACCGTGGCCGCGGACAGGCTGACCGTGAACATGCCAGCCTGCGGGAAGCGCGCCTTCCACGAGGCCCATTCATGGGCGCGGTCCCAGAAGCCGATGTTCGGCTGGCCGCCTTGATTCTCCGTGTTGATCTGGTCGCCGTGCAGCTCGGCGGCCTCAGCGGTCAGCGTCAGATTGCCCTGGGCATCGGCGCGCACCGGCGGGGCGACGGCCGTGAACGCGACCGGCTTGAGGTTGGCGCCCGTGATCCGCAGCGCGGCGGTGTACGGGGACGGCTTTTCGGCCGGGAGCGTCACCACCAAGCCATCGGCGGTTTGGGTCCATTTGAGCCGGCCGCGGTAGCCGAGCAGGCTCACGCGGCGGATTTGGTTGCCGCGCCCGTCGGCGGGCTGGGCGAGCGATTTCACGACGAGTTGACCATTCTCCGGCCAGCCGAGGGCGATGGCGTAGAGCGTCCGGCCTTTGGTGGTGAAGCGGATGTCGCTGGCGGTGTACCGGAAGTCTTCACCGAAACTGCCGCCTTTCGCCCGCACCGGACCCTCGCCATAGACGAGCCAAGGCCGCGTGCCGTAAATCGCCTCGCCGTGGATGGCGTTCCAGGCGGCCATTTCCTGGAGCATCTGCTCCACTTCGGGATCGAGGGAGCCGTCCGGCCGCTGCACGATGTTCAGGAGGAGATTGCCGTTCTTGCTGACGACATCGACGAGCATGTGGATGCTCCAGCTTACCGGGCGGAACTTCCAGTTCCGGTTGTAAAACCAGTCGCCGATGGAGGTGTCGGTCTGCCACGGATCGGGATTGATCCCGGCCATGACGCCGCGTTCGAGATCCTCGACCCACCGGCCTTCGGACTTCTGCTTGCAGGTATAAACGACTTCCAGGCGGCCGCGGTCCTTCAGGTCGTTGTTGTAAAGATCGGCAATCAGGCTCCGGCCGACTTCGTTGCCGAAGGGCACGCCGCCGTCGGTGTAGAGCAGGTCCAGGTGGTAGTGGTCCACCAGGTCCTTGAGGCAGTTGAACCACTCTTGTTGCCAGGCTGGATTGGTGCTGTACCAGCCCTTGTCGCCCGGGGCGGCCGGCGCATGATAGAGGTCCCAGTATTTTGGGTCCGCGCCGTCGTACGGCACGCCGGCCAGCGGACCGGTCTTGTCGGAGCCGTGACTGGGCTGGAACCAGGTGAAACTGGCGCCCAAATGCTCCGAAACGCCGAAGCGCAGGCCGTATTTGCGGGCCGCCTTCTGCCAGTCGCCCACCACGTCGCGGTGCGGTCCCATGTTGACGGCGTTCCACCGGTGGAACCGCGAGTTCCAGAGATGGAAGTTGTCATGGTGCGAACCCATGCTGACGAAGTAGCGCGCGCCAGCCTTCTTGTAGAGCGCCATCAGCCGGTCCGGATCCCATTTCTCCGCCTTCCACAGCGGGATGATGTCCTTGTAGCCGTTGGTGGAGGAATGGCCGAAGTGGGCCAGGTGGTCCTTGTACTGGCCGCTGCCTTGGAGGTACATGTTCCGGGCGTACCAGTCGCCGTCCATCGGCACGGCCTGCGGTCCCCAGTGCGCCCAGATGCCGAACTTGGCGTCGCGGAACCACTCGGGGCAGTGGTAGTTTGTGAGCGAGTCCATCGTGCCCTGGAACGGGCCGGGCGCGATGGGCAAATCGAGCCTCGCGGCCGGCTGCGCTTGGGCAGTGAGGAGGCAGGCGCTGGCGACGGAAAGCGCGAGCGCGGCAAGGAGCATCGGAGACTGGGCGGGTGCTTTCATGAATTCGTTGAGTGTTGCTCGGCTCTGGCGGTCGTTGTCGGTTGACATCGGCGCGCACCGTAACCAAAGCAAGGGGACTTGCCGATGTTTTTCCCGGCCGCCCCACGGCGCGGCGGACGGTGCCGCGCGCGGACCGCGAGGCGCTTTCCTCACCGTGCCGAAGCGGGGTGGACGCCCTCGCGGGCCAGCAAAGTCTGCTTCCATGCCAAGCCGCCGCCGAACCCGCCCAAGCCGCCCCCCGCGGCCAGCACGCGGTGACACGGAACCAGCACCGGGATCGGATTCGCCCCGCAGGCGCCGCCCACGGCGCGGACGGCCCGCGGCTTGCCAATGGCTTCTGCAACCTGGCGATAGCTCCGCGTCTGACCCCGGGGAATGCCGCGCAGCGCCTCCCAGACTTGCCGCTGAAACGCAGTGCCGGCCGAGAGATCGAGGGGCGGAAGTCGTCCGAGCGCGCGCCCGGCGAGGGCTTGCTGGAGCGCCCGCTCGGTGGCGGTGTGCCAGCGATGAAGTTCCGCTTGGGCCGGTCCGGCGGCCGCCGCGCCGCCGGACGGGCGGGAGCGGGGCTTGCCTTTGCCGCGCTCCGGGAAGCTCACGGCGGCCAAACCCGTCGCGGAGTAGCGCGCCATGAAGGTGCCGTCCGCTGTCGAGACGGGCCGTTCGACGAAGGAGGAGTGTTTTGCCATTTTCATTGGGTTTTCCGGACTCGCATCCGATTCGATGTTGCTACAGTTTCCGATTTCCCGCGCCGCCTCAATGGTGCCGCACGAACACCGCCAGGATGCCCAGCAGCACCAGCAGTAAGACCACCACCAACGCGATGAAACGGCTGCGGGCGATGCGCTTTTCGTAGCGCAGCGGACGCAGTCCCTGGACGCTGCCGGCGGCGAGGAGATTCACCAGTTTCGGGTTCGACGCCGCGGGACCGTGCAAGTGTTGGCGGAGGCGCTGGAACAGGGCGGCCAAGTCGTATTTGCGCACGCCCAGCTCGTTGAAATGCTGCGGCGTGGTGGCCGTCTCGGTCTTCGCTTTCAAGCCCTCCTGTCCGTCCGGCTCGAAAATCGGCTCCGCGGATGCGGACGGGCGCGGCGCTGGCGGCGGAGCGGCGTGCGGGACCGTCGTCCCCTGCGGGAGCGCGGTGGAGCGCAGCCGCGGCTGGCCCGGGCCCGGCCGCGCCGACGGATCTGGCTGCCGTTGGGAGTCCAGCCGCTTGATCTCCGCTTGCAGCGCGGCGATCTGGGCGCTCAACGACTGCGCTTTCTCCGATATGGGATCGGGCTTTTTCTTCAACCAGGCCATGAATAATCGGACTCAATCTAGCCGCGGTCGCTGTCATCGACGGCACCGAGCTTCGCGAGGGTCATCCGGCGCAGGAACAGGCCCGCCGCGGCGAGCGCCGCGCCGCCCAGCGCTTCGAGCGCCGTCAGGGTTTTGCCCCGAGGCGCCGGCGCGAGGCACGCGTCCAGCAACCCCCACGCGCCCGCCAGCATCAGGGCCCAGCCCAGTCCAAGGCGGACGGCGGGTTTGAGCGCGGCCATGCGGGAAGGCGCGATTCAGCGTCGCACCAGCAAAACCACCAGGACGATCACGGCCAACAGCGCCACCGCCGCCAGCGGCCAGGTCATCGCCAGCCCCAACTTGCAGAGTTCCCCGAAGTTCCGACCGGCCAGAATGGACTCCGGGGATTCGCGCCCGGGGGCCGCCCCTTCGCCGGCTTTCGCCGGGGCGCCGGACAACACCGGGAACTTCAAGCGCGCCGAGTTCCACTCCATCCGGGCGTTTTCAATCGCCGTCAGCGCCCGCGTCAATTCGACGTTGAAATTGTCCTTCGTCCAGGTTTCTTCGTTGAGCACCTGGATGTGGGCGAGCGCGGCGCGGAATTCGGCGATGGTCTTGGCCATTTGCTCGGCGTCCCGGCGCGCGGCGAACTCCGCCTGTTCCAGCAGCCCCAGCCCGCGTGTGAGCTGGGTGGTCATCTCCTGCCGGCCGGTCTGGAACTCGGTCTGGCGGCGGCGAACTTCCTCCAGGGCGGCGCGCTCGCGCTCCAGCGCCTCCTGGGCGCGCTTCAGCTCGACGAGTTTTTTCTGGGCTTCGCTGGCTTGAAAATCAACCTCCTCCACACTGGGAGCGCGCGCCGCGGATCCGCTGGCGGAAGTCGTCGTGGGCGTGGCGGCGAGCGTCTTGTGTTCCTGGAAATCGGTGTCCACAAACTCCGTCGCATCGTATTCAGCAGACATGCCGCGAGTCTAGTTCTCACGCCGCGGGGTGTAAAGCGGCGACGAAAAACAACCGGACGCCAGGGAATTTCGCTGGCCGTCGGTGCGGCGAAAAGCGCGGACCCAGCCAACTCACGCGCCCTGGCACGCGGATAGCTAAACTCGAATCCGTATGCGCCGTCAACAAAAGCAACGCCGATCTCGGTTCGCCCCGGCCCGGTCCCTCCAGGAGCCTCGCGCCGCCCGTCCCAGGCTCCTCCCGGTCCTGGGCGCCTGGCCAGCGCGCTCGGAATCGATCCCCGTCAGGCCGGGCGTTGGGATCGCCAACCGACAGGCCCTTGAATACCGTTACGGTTGCCTGTGCCTGCCTTTGCTGCCAGGCGCGCGGCGATTCGTGCCGAAGGACCGGCGCCGGGTCCTGCACGCTGGTTGCAGGATTTATCGCCTGCTGCACCCGATCCAAACGCTTTCCCCGGGAGCAGCCTGCCGGGAAGCGACCTCTGCCACCTGCCTCCTCCGCCCGGTCCACGCCTCTGGCAGCAACCCGGCCTGAGCGTCTCCCGCCGCGCCGTCGCGCGCAGTCCGTTGGGGCCGCTCACCCAGCGGACCCATCATGTCCCCCGCTGGTTCCCAACCAGCGATCAGCTTTCCCATTCGCAGATTCCTGGACGCTTACCACGGTCCATTTCTTTGACAGACGGGGCAAGACGCCTTGTCGCTCCGCCCGGGCCAAGACACGGTCATTTTCTCTTCACCCGCGTTGCCGGCTTGTCGCGTCCTCGTGGCAGATGGAACGACACGCCCATCCAGAAAAATCGGTTCTTCCGGGAAGTTGGGGTCTGGAGCCTGACTGCTTTGAATTCAGGGCCTTCGCCGGAAGCCACGCCCACAGCGGCTTTGCTGTGGAGGACGCGCCACTCGTTTGGCCCCGCGTGATTCCTCCAGGCGCCGCTGTGGGCGTGGCTTCCGGCGAAGGCGGGCGGGCGTGGAACCCGGCTCGGCTACGGCCC
>JAJXZI010000091.1:0-12350 GCA_021780115.1 bacterium
GCCAGAGTAGAAACCAATCGGGGCGCTGCCTGGGCGACCCAATCAAGTCGTCTCCCCGCGGCCGACGGGGAGAGGTTCGCGCCTCACGCCGCCCGATCGTGGCGCGTCAACGGGCAAAACAGGCCGGGCTGCGGTTGGGTTCCGCCGCTGCTGCCGCGGGCGGGCGCTCCAACTCAGTATCCGAGGAGGCCGTATTTGTTGACGACATCGGTGCCCAGCGGGAAGCGTGGATGCGCCTTGAGGGAAAGCGTGAAGCCGACGGTGAAATCGTTCGGGCCGATGCCGGGCTGGCGCAGGCTGACCACCAAGGCGCCCGTCCAACTGCGGAAGTCCCGGTAAATGTAATACGACTGTTGTGCCAGCTTGCCCAGCGTCACGTCGTAGTAATGGGACGCCTGCAAGCCCCAGTTCTCGTTGATCCGATAGTAGAGGGTGTTCATGAGCACGTGGCTGCCGATGCCCCACGCGGTGGGCAGGTTGTTGGTGTCCTGCCGCAGATAGTAATAGGTGAAGCCCCAGTTCCAGGTGGAGTTCGGCGTCACCGTCAGCGTCTCGCGGGCGAGATTGAAGCGTCTCGCGCTGGGGTCGAAGCGGGTTTCCGATTCGAGCGTCACCCAGGAGCGGGGCTTGAAGGCCAGCAGCGATTCCACGTCGGAAAACGAGGTCTGATCGGCCCGCGGGTGCAGCCGCCAGTCGGTGAACATGTCCCAGTCCACCACGTTGTCCACGTCGTTGGTTGCGCCGTCGGCCCGCTTGGTCTGGAGTTTGTTGCGCATGCCCAGGCGCACCACATTCTGGCTGTCGATGGAATCGATGGCGTTGTAATCCGGATACTCGATCGGCAGCAGGCGAAGGCTGGCCATCTCGTAGTCAAACTGCGGCAGCATCGGCGGCGGCACGTTCGGCACGGGCACATAGACGTAGTTGAGCGACGGCTCGAAGATGTGCCGGAGGCCGTTCACGTCGAACAGCTTGCTCCGCACCGCCGGCCAGATGCGCGACGCCTTGAAGGATAGCTCCGCGCCGGTGTTGAATACCTCGCGGTATTCCTCGCTGGTCGTCGCGCCCGGACCGGTGGCTTGGCTGTAATAGGTGAACCGGCCGCCGACGCGCGGGGTGAAGTTGAGCCAGCCCATCAACGTTTGCGGCAGCGTGAACTGGTGATACGTGTCGCCCCGCGCGGCGGCGAAATCGGGCGTCACGGGACCGTTGGTATCCGCGAACACCCGGTGGAAGTAGCCGAAGGAACTGTCACTCTCGTAGTACACCGGCGTGTTGCCGATCTGCTGGCGGTAGCCGGTCAGCGTCACGTCCGGCAGGCGCTCGACCGTCTCGAAGAAGTCGTTCACGCGGGGCTGGGCGTAGGCGTCGAGACTCCAGTTCTGCCAGAACTTCTCCACGTCGAAGAAGGTGCTGGGCTCCGGGTTCTGGTTGTAGAGTTGCTCGAAGAACTCCTTCATCACGTCCGCGTCGCTCTGGGAGCGCACCGCGGTTTTGACGGTCAGGTTGGTGAGCGGCTCGGCTTGGTAGTTGAAATACACCATCTGGCGGTTGGCCGGCGGGGGCGGCCCGAACGTGTCGATCTGCGGATTCTTGTCGTGCAGGTAATAACCCTGGAACTGGGCTTCGCCCCAGCGATCGAGGTGGGCGTTGACGTCGGCGCCCGCGCCCGGGCCGCGCCTTTGCCGGTAGTCGAGATGCACCGTGCCGTCGAACTGCTCGTTCAGGAACCAGGTGTAGGTGTTCAGCAGGTACGCGCCGTAGATGCTGCGGTAGCCGGGCATCGACAGGAACTGGTTGGCCCGCTCGGAAAGCCGCCGCGAATAATAGGGAAAGTAGAACACCGGCACGCCGCCCAAGTAGAGCACCGCGTCCCGCGCCTGCACGTATTGCCCCGGCACGATTTTGATGGACTTGGCCCGG
Source organism: bacterium (assembly GCA_021780115.1). Lineage (GTDB taxonomy): Bacteria > Verrucomicrobiota > Verrucomicrobiia > Limisphaerales > JAJXZI01 > JAJXZI01. The sequence continues at coordinate 1,924 of JAJXZI010000091.1, forward strand.
ACGGTCTCGAACGGCTGGGTGCTGTCGTCGGTGGTCACCACTGCATTGGTCGCATAATAAACGCCTTGGGGCACGTTGCCACGTCCGCCGGCCAGCTTGGTGGTGGCAATCTGGTTCGTGGCCGTATCGACCCGGTTCGAAAGGATTCCGTGCAATCCCTGTCCGGTCACGAACACCGGCGCCAGGCCGGTCCGGAACTGCTGGGCCTCCATCTGCCGCGTCTGAAAATTGTAGCGGAGGTGCTCCGCCGCCCAGACCATTTCGTCCCGCTGGAGGCGCACGTGCCCGTCGGCGACGACCTCCCCGGTGACCTCGTTCACGCTACCCCGCTCGGCCGTTAGCACGGCGCTGTCATACCGCACCACGACGCCGTTGGTGGCCGTCCAGCAGTGCGAGCGTGGATCATATTCGAGGACACTTTCCGAATCACGGCCCGTCACCTCGAGTGCCGGCAACTGCTGTCCGCGCCCGGCAACGGCTGCGAGGGCAAGGAAGAGCAAGGGCAGGATGGCACGCAACTTTGGCATTCGGCGGGCACAGGTAAGCAAAAGCGGTGGGCCGTGCCAAGTGGCTTCTGCCGCGGAACAGCAATGCGGTCGCTGCGCCGGCCTGCCAACGCCCGGTCCCGCGCACTTTCCTGAAACAAGTCGCTGCGGTGCTGGGTCATCCGAACAGACAACATTGCGATTGTGACCACGACCCTGACCATAAGAACGGCGGCAGCCAGGAGGAGGCCTTGGCGGCTTTCTTCCCGCCCGCACCGCGCCGTTCCCGGCGGCGGCCCCAACCCCTTGTTTCCGTGACGTGCGCGATCATGCCAACCGTCCCGCTCGGGTTATGCAACAGCTTTGCATCCGAACGCGCTTTCCGCTTAGAGTCCCGCCCGACGACGCAGGAGTTGGACATGACCGACGCGCAACAGTTCGAGGAGTTCATGCGAAACTACCAGAACATGGTGTTTAGCACCGCCCTGCGGCTCGTTGCCAACCCAAGCGAGGCCGAGGACATCTCCCAGGAAGTGTTCCTGAAGGCCTACACGCGCTTCGCCGAGTTGCGGGACAGTCCCACCGTTGGCGGCTGGCTCAAGACCGTCGCCACCAACCTGAGCCTCAACCACCTCTCCCGCTACCGGGCGCGCTGGAGCTTCTTCTCCGAGTTGTTCAGCGGGGGCGGCGAGGACAACGAGCGGGAAATGGAGTTCGCGGCGCCGGAGCGCCTCGACGACGAGCTGGCGAACGCGGACCACCGGGAAATCCTCGAACAGGCCCTCCAGAAACTGCCGCCGGCCCAGCGCGTACCCTTGGTGCTGTACCACCTGGAGGACCTTAGCTACGAGGAAATCGCCGCCAAACTCCGCGTCTCGCTGGGCAAGGTGAAGACCGACATCTTCCGTGGTCGCGAGGCACTGCGGAAGAAACTGAAACTGAAGCTCGCGCAAGGACTGGCCTGAGCCTGGAAAGGATGCCTATGAAACCGGACACTGAAGAACGCCTGGCCGCGCTGATCGACCGCGAATTGAAACAACTCCCCGAACAAGAGGCGCCGGCCACGCTGGTGCCGCGCGTGCTGGCCGCCCTCCGCCAGCGGGCCGCGCTCCCGTGGTACCGCACCGCCTGGCAGACCTGGCCGTACGCACTGCAGGTCGCCTCGCTGGCTGTCCTTGGGGCGATGTTCGGCGGGCTTTGTTTCGGCGGCTGGGAACTCTCGCACGGCGCCACCGCGAACGAGGTGACGCAGGTGCTCCAGCAATGGTTCTCCGGGTTCAGCGTCGCGGGGAACGTGCTGTCGGTGATCGCCCACGCCGGGGTGCTGGCGGCCCAACACCTCGGCCCAGTGTTCCTGGCGGGCTGCGCGTTTGCGGCCCTCGCGGCTTACCTTTCTTGCCTGGGCCTGGGCACCGCCTTTGTGCGGCTGGCCGTGGCGCGGCGTTAACGGGGGATTGCTCTATGAACCAATTGACTGTGCTTTCGCTGGGGCGGCTCTGGTGGGCGGCGATCGGACTCATTGCGTTGGCCAACGCGCCGCTTCCCGGCGTCGAAAAGGCCAACCTTCCCCCGGCGGACGAACCGCTGGCGGAAGAGCCGGCGGCCAACGCCAACACGCAGGAAACCGATCATGCCGCTGGACATCGGGCCGGCCCGAACCGCGAAGCCGTCGTCGTCTTCGGCCGAGACGCGGTGCTCAAGAAAGGCGAAACCGCTGAGGCGGTCGTGGTCATCGGCGGTTCCGCCCGCGTCGAAGGCAGGGTGCGCGCCGCCGTCGTCACCATCGGCGGCGACGCTGACATCAGCGGCGAAGTGGGCGACGCGGCCGTGGCCGTGATGGGCAGCGTGAAACTGGCGCCCACCGCGAAGGTGCGGGGCGACGCGGTGTCCGTGGGCGGTTCGGTGGATGTGGCCGAGGGCGCGAGTGTCGGTGGCCACACGCAGGAGGTGAACTTCGGTGGCTGGCAACTGCCCAAGCTGCACTGGCTCCAGCAATGGCTGCGCGAGTGCGTCTTCAAAGGCCGGCCGCTGGCGCCGAGCGTGGGTTGGCTCTGGATCGTGACCGGCGTGTATTTACTGGTTTATCTGCTGGTGGCCGTCGCGTTTCCCGGCGCCGTCCAGTCGTGCGTGCAGCGGTTGACCGAGCAACCGGCGACGACGTTTCTGACGGGGCTGCTGACCAAGCTGCTGGTGCCGTTTGTCCTGGGGTTGTTGCTCATCACCGGCATTGGGATCATCGGCGTGCCGTTCCTGGTGGCGGCGGTGGTGCTGGCCAAGGTGTTCGGCAAAGTCGCGCTGTTCATGTATCTGGGCCAGCAACTGGCGCGCGCGGTCAAACCGGAGGCCGCCTTGAAACCGCTCCTGGCCTTCCTGCTGGGCTGGCTCCTCATCACCCTGCTCTACATGGTGTGGTATCTCGGTTTTTTCACCATGATCCTGGTGGATATCTGGGCCTTGGGCGTGGCGGTCATGGCCGTCGTTTCGCGGTCGCGGCGCGAGACGCCGCCCGCGTCGGCCTTGCCGCCTCCACCGGCGGCCCCGGTTCCCTCGAGCGCGCCGGCGCCGCCGGTGGCGCCGAGCGCGAACTACGCCAGTCTGGCCGGCCCGGCAGCGGGCGCAGGCGCCGGGCCGGCCCCGACTCCGCCCGCCATGCCGGCCACGGCCACGGTCCCTCCCGGCGGCTCTCCGCCCGTCCCTCCCACGATTTCTCCAGCCGCCCCGCCGGTGTATCCGCCGGAGGCCCTCGCCTATCCCCGCGCCGGATTCTGGCAGCGGATCGGCGCGGGCGTCCTTGACCTGCTGCTCATCGGGATCGCCGTCCGGTTGATGCCGTTCCGGCACGGCGACTTGCCCTTCCTCCTGATTTCGGTCGCCTATTTCACCGCGCTGTGGACGTGGAAGGGCACGACCGTGGGCGGGATTGTGCTGAACCTGAAGGTGGCGCGGCTGGACGGCCAACCGGTGACGTGGGCCGTGGCCCTGGTGCGCGCGCTGTTCGCCTGGTTCTCGGCGGTCGTGCTGTTCCTGGGCTTTTTCTGGATCGCCTGGGACAAGGAACTTCAAGGCTGGCACGACAAGATCGCCGGCACGGTGGTCGTGCGACTGCCACGCGGGACGCCGCTGCTCCTGCTCTGATCCGGGCTGGCGGCGCTTTTCTGCGTGCAATCCCGGCGGGCTGGGCGTATAGATTTCCAGCGTTATGACAATCTGGCTGCTGACTCTGGTTCTTCTCGGCGCGCTCGCCGCCGTGGGCTACTCGCAGGGCGCCATCCGCGTCGCCTTTTCCCTCGTCGGTATCGTGCTGGGCGCGCTGCTGGCAATGCCGCTGGCGCACTTCGTTAAACCGATCCTCGCCCCGCTGGGCGTGGTGAACCCGTTGCTGATCTGGGCGCTGGCGCCATTCATTGTCTTCGTGGTCGTTCAGGTTCTGTTCAAAGTGGGCGGTTTGGCGGTCCACAAGAAGGTGGAGGTCTATTACAAATACAAAGCGGGCGACCTGCGGCTCTCGCTCTGGGAGCGCCTCAACCGCCGGCTGGGAGCCTGCCTGGGGTTGATGAATGGCGCGGCGTACCTGGTGTTGATCGCACTGGTGATCTACCCCTTCAGCTATCTCACCGTCCAGATGTCCGGCGGCCCGGCCGATTCAAAACTGGTCAAAATCCTCGACCAAGCTGGACGTGATGTCGTCTCCACGGGCCTGGCCAAGGCGGTTTGCGCCGTGGATCCGGTGCCGGAGCCGTTCTACCAAGTGTCGGACATCGTGGGTCTGCTTTACAACGACGTGCGCGTCCAGGGCCGGCTGAGCCGTTATCCGTTGTTCATGCATCTGGAAGAGGAGCCGCCGTTCTCGTCCTTCGGCGCCGATCCGAGTTTTACCGAGATGTTCATGCGGACTGAATCCAAATCGATGGGCGCGGTGCTCGCCAACGCGAACATCAAGGCGGTGCTGGACGATCCGCAGATGCTGCAACGGCTGTGGGATCTCGTGCTACCGAACATTGCGGATCTGCGCACCTATCTCGAAACCGGCAAGTCGCCGACGTTCGATCCGGAGAAGATTCTCGACCGCTGGTCGTTTGACGCGCACAGCGCCGTCCTCGCCCTCAAACGGAGCGACCCGGACCTGACCACCGCGCAGATGCGGCTGCTCCGGCGGTTCCTGTATCCGGTGCTGGAGAAGGCGCGGTTCGTCGCGTATCCGGACAACAAGGCGGTGCTGAAGGGCTTTGTGCGCTTCAACTGGGCCGCCAAGCCGCCGCCGGTGGCCGTCGCGCCTGCGGTCGTGCCGCCGCCGCCCGCCCGCGGCGCTCCCGCCGGACGCTATGGCGCTCCGGGTGGCCGGTATGGCATGCGCGGTCCGAGTCCAGCCCCCGTCCCGGTCGCGCCGATGGCGCCCATTGCCGGCGCGGCCCCGGCGGTTGCGCCGGTTTCCGAGCCGCGAGATCTGAATGGGACATGGCAGAACGTCGGCGGCAAATACCGTCTGAGCTTCCCCGACGGCGGCAAGACGCTCGCCTTCGACGCGGTAGTGGAAGGCGATCGGCTGACGTTGACAGGGGAGCGGGAGCCGCTGGTGTTTGAACGCGATTGACGGCCCGCCGCACGCGTTTCGGAAGCGCGTCGCGGACGTCTCCTCCCACCTTGGGATTTGGCCGGAGGGTGGGTTCCCAAACTCGACTGAGCATCCAGTCTCCGCGTGACTTTCCCGCCGGGTCGTGCCAGATTGGCCGTCGTTTATGAAAACAATTCTGCTCGCTTGTGCCGTCAGCCTGACGCTCGGCTTGGCCGCCGGCTGCGCCGAAGACACGAAGAACCAGGAAACCCAGAAGGCAACGCCGAAAACCGAATCCAAGGAGAACCGCATGTCTGCGAACACCAATGAAGTGGCCGTCATCAAAACCAGCGCCGGCGAGATGGTGCTCGGTTTCTGGCCGGAGGTCGCCCCCCGTACCGTCGAGAATTTCAAAAAGCTCGCCCGCGATGGCTTTTACGACGGCACCTGCTTCCACCGGATCGTGAAGGGTTTCATGATTCAGGGCGGCGATCCGCTGACCAAGGATCCCGGCAAGGAGGCGTTGTGGGGGACCGGGGATCCGGGCTACAAGATCCCGGCCGAGTTCAACGACCGCTCGCACCAGCGGGGCGTCATTTCGATGGCGCGCTCCAACGATCCCAATTCGGCCGGGAGCCAGTTCTTTATCTGTGATGGTGACGCCTCGTTCCTGGACCACAAATACACCGCCTTCGGCAAGCTCATCCAGGGCGAGGATGTGTTGTCCAAGATCGCCAACACGCCGGTGGTTCCGAGCCGCAGCGGCGAGAACAGCAAGCCGACCCAGCGGGTCGAGGTGATCAGCATCAAGATCGTGCCGGCCGACCAAGCGAAGTGAAGGGACCGCGAATCCGGTCACGGAAGAAGCCGGCGACCCTCGCGGTTCGGCGCAATGTCCTCCGACTTGGAACCACTGGCCGCGGCGCTGGTCCGCCTGGGATGCCCCGCCGGAAAATCACACGAAATGGCCGCCCAACTCGACAAGCGCGCCCGGCAACTGGCCGAACAGAAGGGGCGGTCCTACGACCAAGCGCTTGCCCATCTGCTCGACCTCATGAAGCAGGGCTGGGCCGCGCCCGGTCGGGGTGGTTGAGGTGCGGTGAATGACGGGCGGCTTTCGTTCTTGGCAGACTCGGAGGGACGGTCTTTTCTCCACCGCAGATTGTAGTTTCCACAGCGCATGATCCAGCCCTGGCCCAAGCTCGGTTCGAAACCGATCGCGGACTTCCGCATCTTTACCATCCGCTCCGACCGCAAGGTTTCGCCGCGCACCGGAGCGGAACATGACTTCTACGTCATCGACAGCACCAACTGGGTGAACGTCATCCCGCTGACGCCGGACGGGCAGATGGTGATGATCGAGCAGTATCGTCACGGCTCCAATACCATCGAACTGGAAATCCCCGGCGGCATGATGGACGCGCGGGACGCCTCGCCCGAGGCCGCCGGAGTGCGCGAGTTGCGCGAGGAAACCGGCTATGCCGGCGAACGCCCGCGCATCATCGGCGAGGTCTTTCCGAACCCCGCCATCATGAGCAATACCTGCTACACGGTGCTGTGCGAGGACTGCCGCTGCGTTCATCCCGTCGAGTTCGACCACGGCGAAGATCTGGTCACGCGCCTGGTCCCGGTCGGCGAGGTGTCGCACTTGGTCGCGACGGGAAGGATCAAGCACTCGCTGGTGATCGTGGCGCTCTACCATTTCGAGTTGTGGCGGCGCGGGCTGCGGCGGTGAACGCGCGGCGCCCAGCCGTTGGCGAAGGGCGCGCCGCGCGAACCCGGCGGGCGTGTGCCCGACCTCCATGATGGTTTTCAGCGGCGGTTTGACTTCACGGCTTCTCGGGCCAAGGGTTTGCCGCTGATGAACCGGTAAACTTTGACTGAATGCCCGATGCTTTCCATTCGCCTCTTCCACCCAGCAAACCGTCTGACCACCCCGCTCATGATTCTCTGTCTTGGCTCTGGCGGCGCGGGGCTCGCGTCGCGTCTCACCGCCGCGGAATCCGCCCCGGCCCGCTCCCGCGGACTCTTGCTGGTGGCAAACAAAGGCGATCGCACGCTGGGCATCGTGGATCCGGTTGCGGGCCGCGAGATCGCAACTGTGCCGGAAGACGGCGTGACGGGCCACGAGGTGGCGGCGACGCCGGACGGCCGACGCGCTTTCGTCCCGATTTACGGCGACTCCGGCGTGGGCCATCCCGGCACCGACGGGCGCCTGTTGCGGGTGATTGACCTCGCGACGCGGCGAGTGGTCGGGACCGTGGACTTCGGCAAAGGCGTCCGGCCGCATTGCGCGGTGTTCGGCCCGAAGGACGGCCTGCTTTACGTAACCACCGAACTGGAAAACGCGGTGACGGTGATCGATCCCCATTCGCTGAAAATCGTTGGAACCATTCCCACCGGCCAGCCGGAGTCGCACATGCTGGCGATCACGCGGGATGGCCGGCGCGGTTACACCGCGAACGTCGGCCCCGGCACGGTTTCGGTGATCGATCTGGAGGTGAAGAAGGTTCTGGCGGTCATCCCGATTGCACCGACGACCCAACGCATTTCACTTTCGGTGGACGACCGCTGGGCGTTCACTTCGGATCAGACCAAGCCGCAACTGGCCGTGATCGACACCGCGCGCAACACGGTGAAGACCTGGGTGCCGTTGCCCGGCATCGGCTACGGCACCGCTCCGACTCCGGATGGACGCTGGCTGCTGGTGGCGCTGAGCAACGTCAACAAGGTGGGAGTGGTGGATTTGGAATCGCGGAAGGTGGTGCGCACCCTGGACGTGCCACGCGCGCCGCAGGAGGTGCTCGTCCGCCCGGACGGCGCGGTGGCGTACATCTCTTGCGACGCCAGTCACCAGGTCGCCGCGCTCGACCTGAGGGAGTGGCGGGTGGCGAGATTGATCGAGGCGGGCCGAGGCGCCGATGGCCTTGCGTGGGCGAGCGCCGATTAAGCGCGGCCGCCGAAGTCCAACCGCAGCTTGCCCGGGGCGGCGGAAACGCGCGTTCGCGGGAAATGGGGGTTTCCCCGAAAGCCCGTCAGTTCGCGGCCTCAAAGGCCAGCCACGGCATGATCGTCTCCGGCTTCAGGCTGAAATCCATGCTCTGCACTACCCAATCCTTCTCCGTGCGAAAGACCACAAAGCGCGCATAGACGGCGCCGCGTTGATAGTTGATCGAGAGATAGAGGATGCGGGAACTGGCGCCAATCCGCCGCGCTTCGATCACGTCGTAGGAGCGGTAATTGCCGACGGCTCGCTCGGCCTGCCGGACGTACCCGAGCTGCGCGGCGATTTTAACACTGTCCGCTTCCGCCAACCCGCCCTTCCGCCACGTGTCCAGCGCCAGTTCGGCACCAGCCTTCGCGTAGAAACTGAAGCCCGCGTCCAGCACGGCGGGAACGGGCGGCTGGAAGTCCGCGGCGGAGGTCGGCGCCGGCGGCAACAAGCAGACGCAAAGCAGGCTCAGCACCAGGACCAGCCGGGCAAGCAATAAACGAAGGTTCATGCAACTTCCTTTGGTGTGGGTTCAAGGTCAGGGGATGGATTTACACAGGCGCGAAACTAGGCCCGACATACCGAGGTGTCCAGAGCGGATACGCCCGAGACCAGTCCCGTTGCACGCCGCCGGGAAGTTCCAGCTAGCGGGACGCGAACGGCGACGGTAATCAACAGGCCGACAAGTTCGCGCCGATCACCGGTCGCGTACAACCCGATCCCTTCTGAGTGGACAAGAGGGGGAACATCTCGATGGCCTATGGCTTCTTCCGTTACGACTTCCAAGACTCGACACGCGGGGCAATCATATCTATCGTGCGGACAGGATCAGTTCGATCCCGATCCGACCACGGGCGGCGTGGAAGACACCGGGGGAGGATTGGCCTCCTCCCGGCATAGTGCTTTCCAGCGGAGCAACGGCGAGTACCTGGTTTTCGCGGAGGAAGACTACAAGGGCAAGGTGCTGCTTTACCGCTGGACGCCGGAAAAACAATGAACGCATCTCTTCAACACCTCAGCCGATCAGCCTGGTTGGCCACGCTGTTGGCCTCGATGTCGCTCGCTGGCGCGGCTTGGGGCGCGCAGCCGGTGGGCCTGCGCGTGGAACCGCAGGCCGTTCGTCTGGCCGTGGGCGGGCAGGTCTGGCGCTTCACCCGCGCCGGAGGAACCTGGGCACTGGACGCCGTGGAAGTCCGCGGCGTGGACGTGGCGCAGCCGTTGAGCCGCGAGGACAGTTTCTTTGTGGGCGCAGGGACGGCTCAAGGAGTCTCCGTGCTGACCAACCGGGCGGACTTGAAGGCGGTGGCGTTTCAGGTCGGCTCGAATCGGGTCGTTTATGCCGTCGCCGCGGCGGATCGGCTGCCGCTGGTGCATGTGCGGATCGAAGGGCCCGCCACGGCGACGTTCGCCTTGCGCTCCGTGCGGGCCGACGCTCACGAGCACGGTGCCTGGGTGACGCGCGGCTATGTGGCCACGGACACCGACGAGCACGAGGACTTCATTGACGGCAGCAACCCGCTGGTCTTTGGCCATAGTCAGACGGGGGATGAGGACACATGTTATCTCTTCCTCCCCATCGTCCACGAGCACATTCAAAACAATGGCCGGACCGAGCAGCGTTCCGACACCTGGTTCCAGAGCGCCCGGCGGGAGGCTGGCGGAGGGCGGTTCTACGGCTATTGGCATCTGCGCTTGGGCCGGAAGGAGCCGAAGGATCTGGCGGTGTTGTTGGACCGCGACCTCGGCGGGCGGATCAGCGACGTGTGCGAGAAATATTACGCCGATGCCGTGGATACCCTGGTGGATGTGGCCACGATTCCGTTTAACTTCGATCCGGACCAATGTCTCCAGATCCTGCCGGTGCGGCTCGCGGCGCCGGACGCGTTCATTCCGGGCTGGGGGTGGATGATGGACGAATTTCCGAACGCCTCCTATCCGTTCGCCCATGATGCGGTTTGGCAACAACCGGCGCTCCTGGCGTTCGAAGGGCTCGCCACCGGGCGCGCTTGGGAACGTAACTTCGCACGCTACTTGCTCGACAAGACGCCGCTTGCCGGTCCAGACGGCAAAAGTTATTTCGTGCGCCGGCCCGGCGGGCTGACCCGCTGGGGCTATTTCGCGACTTACCGCGACGGCTTTCCGCCATTGGACGGCGGCACTTGGTGGACCGCCGACGTGCTTTATCGCACGGCCCTGGCGTTGGACGATCCCGACTTGCGGCGTGCCGCCGTGGACATGGTTTGCCACGACCTCGATGTCAAGCTGGACCTCGACCACATGTCGTACCCGCCGTGCTGGAGCGCCGCGCAGAACCGGGTTGGGGATGACCACCGCGACGATTGGTTCAAGACCCCCGGCCTGGCCTATTGCGCCTACGTGGCCTCGAAGATCGCCTATG
>JAJXZI010000091.1:12360-13119 GCA_021780115.1 bacterium
TACCTCGCCAAGGCCGATCGCCTCTGCGACTGGTTCGCCGGTTACCTGGCGGATGAGTCGAAACTGAATTTTCTTCAGGGGAACAACATGTATGCGACGTTTTCGTTCTATCTGGCCCTGGCCTTCCTCGACCGATTCGACCGCTCCCACGACCGCCGTTTTCTCGATATGGCGCGCGACATGGCCTGGGTGCAGATCATGACACTCTGCACCACGCCGGCAAAGGACACCTGGGGCAACCCGCTGACAGGCGTCACCTGCGTCGGCGTGCGGGGTTGCGCGGACTATGATTGCTCCCCCAACCTCTGCCAGGAGAAGGACCTCAACTTCGTGCATCTCATCGGCCCGCTGCTGGACCACGTAAGCGGACCCGCCTATGGGAAATACCTGGAGCTCCAAAGGCTGGTCTTGAACAAGGACGCGTGGAAAAGCGCCTGGGTGGCCGAATTGCGCGACACGAACCTCCGCACGATGTACGACACCTATGCCCGCGGCATGGCCAATCTCGTTTACGCTCTGAACCAAAGCAGCGACCCGCGCGTCGTCGCCGTCGAGAAACTTGCCTCGGAAGCTGACCCCGCGATCAGCCATCGCCGCGCCATTCTGCTGGCGAACGGCACGCGGCAGGACCGCACAACCACGCTCAAGATTCGCTTCCTCCAACCCGGCACGTATGCCGCGCTCCTCAATGGCCAAAGGGTGGGCCACAAGACGCACCAGGAACTCGCCTCCGGATTGCCGATCAAATGCCAGCCAATG
>JAJXZI010000189.1 GCA_021780115.1 bacterium
CGGAAATGCCCCGGCTCGATGATGCCGGCATGCACCGGCCCGACGGCCACTTCGTGGATCTCGCGTCCGTTCACGCGGAAAAAGTCACCCACGGCGGGACCGGCCCCATGGTCCTTCCGCACCGCCTTCAGCCACGGGTGGCCCTCGGGAACCGCACCGTGCTGTTCCCAGATTTCGCGCTCGAACAGGTGCGCTTGGACGTGCGCGGCGGTCAGCGCCGGAAAGGATCCTGAGAACGGCCGGCTGCGGCCGACGGCCAGCGTGTTGCCGGCGTCGAATGCGAGCACCACAACGAGCCGCAGCGCCGCGCCTTCGGGCACGCCGAAAAGACTGCTGAGGCGTTCGCCACGCTCCAACTCGGCGCCGACGTTGCGGAGGAATTCCGGCACCGGCCATTCAGGCACATCGGCCCACGGGAGCGCGGTGCCGTTGGTCAGCAGGGCGAAAGGCGTGATTCGGTTCATGGCGTGGGAGTCAGTTGTCGGACCGCCGCCGTCCACGCCGCGCGCAGCGCATCCGGCGTGGCGACGCCCAACCAAAGCGTCAGCAGCAACAACCCCAGGGGAGGCACAATCACGGCGAGGGTTTCCCGGAACCGCGGATCCATCTCACGCGCGAGTTGGCGCGGCCGGCCATAGACGATGGCAAACACCACCCGGGTCAGACCGAAGAACGCCAGCAGCAGGCAGCCCAGAAAAAAGGCCGCGGCCCAGCCATGGCCGGCGGCGAAGGCGCTCTTCACCATGAGCAGTTCGCTGAAAAATGGTCCGAACGGCGGACAGGCTGTCACGGCAAACAGCCCCGCCACAAACACCGCCGCTGAGTGGGGAGTGAGGATCGCCATGCCGCTGACTTCGTCAATGGTACGCCCGCCCGCCGCGCGACGGATGTTGCCCGCGCTCAAGAACAGCGCGCCTTTGGTCATGCTGTTGTTCCACACGTGGAAGAACGCCGCCCACAGACCGGCGCCGCCCAGGGCCGCGCCCAGACTGAGGATGCCCATGTGCTCGACGCTCGAATAGGCCAGCATCCGCTTGAAGTCGCGCGTGGAGAGCAGGAACAGCGCGGCCACCAGCGTCGAAAACAATCCGATGACCAGCAGGGTGCGGCTGGCGACCGCGCCGGCGCCCGCGGCATCCACCACACCGCGGACGCGCAGCAGGGCCGTGAACGCCACGGTGGTCACCCCGCCCGCCAGCATCGCGCCGACGATGCCCGGCGCTTCGCCGTAGGCATCCGGTTTCCAGGTATGCATCGGGGCCAGGCCCATCTTGGTGCCGTAGCCAACCAACAACAGCACCCAGGCGATCAGCACCCACGGTCGGGACAGGCCGGTACCTTGCGCCATTAACGCGGTGAACGTCAGATCTCCCGTCCCGCCGCCTTGCAGCGAGGCGTAGCCCAGACAGAACGAGCCGAGCAGAGACAGCGCGATCCCGGTGCCGCCGACGAGCAGGTATTTCCAGGTTGCCTCGAAGGCGCGCGGGGTGTTGTTGAAGTGGAGCAGCGGCACGGAAGACAAGGTCACCGCTTCGGTCGCAATCCACAGCAAGCCGAGATGCCGCGCCATGTGCGCCGCGCTCATCAGACCGAGCGCCGCGAGGAAGCCCGCCACAAACACCCGGTTCGACCGCTCGGCGCGCAACCGCAGATACGGCACGCCGTAGGCCGCGCAGCCCAGGAACAGCAGGGAAACCGCCGGCAACACCGCCCGGGCCAGCGGATCGTAGCCAAACCAGGCGTGGAACGGCGCTTCGGGCGGACGCAACATCAGCCCAAACGCCAGAAGCACATGCGCCAGCCCGGTCGCCGGCAAGAACCAGGGCCGTGTACGGTCGTAAGGCCAGAGAACCGCCACGGCCGCCGCCGCCAGCGGCACAAGGATCAAAAGCAGTTCAGTCATTCTCGGAGCACCGTCAGCTTTCGTGTGTCGAGCGAGTCGAACGCCCGCTGGATGCGGTCCACGATGATGCCGATCACAAACACGGCCACCGTCAGGTCCAGCAGGATGCCGCCCTCGACCAGCAGCGGAGTGGAATGGATCAGCAGCAGACCGAAGAGGTAAATGCCATTTTCCAGGATCAGGTAGCCGCAGACCTGTGAAATGGCCTTGGACCGCCCGATTAGCAACAGCAAGCCGGCGAGCACGGACGCCAGCGCGCCGGCGACGAGCAGGGATTCGTGGTGCTCCGGACGCAAGGGCAACCGGCGGGCCAGCACCACCGCGCCGATCATCCCCGCCGCGCCGAGCAGCAAGGAAGGCAGGAACCCGATCAGCGGATCCAGATCGCGATCGATGTTGGCGGTGCGCATGGCCCGGCGCAGCAGCGCCGGAATCACCAACCCCTTCATGCTCACGGTGGCGACCGCCACCGCCAGCAACATCACGCGGAGTTCGTGTTCCATGACGAGCGGCATGATGCCCAGCACCATACCCTGCAACGCGGCGATGCGGATCAGCGACGGCAATCGGCTGGTGCCCAGCGCGACGAGATTCAAACCCATCGCCAGCCCGATCAACAGATTCAGCAAGTCGTTCACGCGGCGCCTCCTTTCCACGCGATCAGCAGGGCGAACACGCAGAGCAGAAACGCCGTCGTCAGCAGCAAGGGCACGCGGCGGAACGCGACGCGGGCCATCAGTGACTCGACCAATCCGACGGCCACCGTCACCACCAGTACGCCCGCGACCAGCGCCCCCGCGCCCGCGGCCGGCGGCAGTTTGCCCACCGGCAGCACCGCCTGCACCAGCAGAACGGAAAACAACAGCAGCTTCATGGCCGCCCCGTGCAGCACCGCTGCCAGCGGCGGCCCGCTGTGGTCCAGGACCATCACCTCGTGGATCATCGTCAGTTCCAGGTGCGTGTTCGGGTCGTCGAACGGCACCCGGCAGTTCTCCGCCAACAACACCGTGAACAGCCCGACCGCCAGCAAGAGGGTGCCGGAGCCGGCCGCCGGAACCAGCATGGCGCTCAACGAGACGCTACGGCTTTGCAGGCTCAAGGTCAGCACCGCGGTGACCACCGCCGCCTCGGCCAGCACCGCGAAACTCACTTCCCGCGCCGCTCCCATGCCTTCGAAGGCCGAGCCGGTTTCCAGCGCCGCCCACGCGGTGCAGAATCGGGCCAGCGCCAGCAGGTAAAGCAGCAGGATGACATCGCCGCGAAAACTCAGCGACGCGCCCAGTGGCCCCAGCGGCAAAAGCAACGCCGCCGCCAGCACCGCCACCCAGGCCACGGCCGGCCCGGCGATAAACCCCGGCGAGGCCAGCGTGCTCACGACGACGCCTTTGCGCCACAGCCGCGCCAAGTCGTAGTAGAGTTGCAGCACCGGCGGTCCGCGCCGCCCGGCCACCCAGGCCTTCACCTTGTTAATAATGCCCGGCAGCAACGGCGCCAACAGCAGCCACACGGCGAGTCGGGCCGGAAATGCAATAATCGAGTTCATCACATGCCCCCAAAAACAACCAGCGCCCCCACGGCCGCCAGTCCGGCCACGAGATAAAAAATGTAATCCGGCAAACGCCCTTGCTGGCGCCGGCGCATCCAGGCCGACGCGGCCATCACCACCTCGCTCACGGGACCGATGGCCCGCTCAAGCACGGTTTCCGGAATGCGTTCCACGTGATCGGCGCGGGACGGAAAAGGTCCGCGCGGCCAGCGCAACCAGCGTTCGGGTCGCAGCGCCCAGGCGAACCAGCCCACCGCCAGCGCGGCAAAGGAGCCGCTGGTATATTGCATGCGGGTCGTCGGGGCCGCGTAACCGCAGTCCCAGGTGAGTGCCCGGCGCAGGCCGTTCGCCCGGGCACGGAGCCACAAGGCACCCGCCGCCGCCGCGACCAGCGCCGCCAGCGCGGCCTGCAGGGCGCCGAGGGCGGCCAGCGGAGCCGGCGGTTCGCCGCCGCGCCACGCGGGATTCCATGCCCCCAGCGGCTGCCGGAGGAAAGGCCAGACGACCACGGGCGCCAAAGCGAGGCCGACGCAGGCTGCGGCCAGTGTCAGCATCGGAGCGCGCATCCACCAGCCGCATTCATGAGCGTGGGCCGCGTTCTGAGTTCGGGCGGCGCCGAGAAACACCATCGCCGCCGCCTTCACAAACGCCGCCAGCGCGAGCGCCCCGGTCACGCCCAGCGCAATCGCGGCCGGCACGATGGCGACGGCGACCGGCACATGGCCCGCCGCCGCGTCAAACAAGCCCAGATAGACCAGCCATTCACTGACGAAACCGTTGAGCGGCGGCAGCGCCGAAATCGCCACGGCGCCGAAGCCAAACAACCCCGCCGTCCACGGCATGGCCCGCCACAGTCCGCCCAGGCGGCTCATTTCCCGCGTGCCGGTGGCGTGCAGCACGGAGCCGGCGGCGAGGAAGAGCAGCGATTTGAACAGGCCATGATTCCACACGTGCAACAGCGCCCCGGCCATCGCCACGCGGCCCCAAGTGGTATCGCCGTTGGCCGCGCCCAGCAGGCCGACGCCCAGGCCGATCAGGATGACCCCCATGTTTTCCACCGAGCAGTAGGCGAGCAGCCGCTTGAGATCGCTTTGCGCCAGCGTGAACGCCGCGCCCAGCACGGCGCTCACCGCCCCCAGCGCCAGCACTGCCCAACCCGCGCCCGCCGGCAACGGGAGCCAGCCGCTAAAGCGGACCAGTCCGTAAAGCCCCATTTTGATCGCCACTCCCGACATGATGGCGGAGACCTGGCTTGGCGCATTGGCGTGCGCCGACGGCAGCCAGATGTGCAGCGGGAACAGACCGGCCTTCACGCCGAACCCGAACAGGGCCACCCAGAACAACGGGGCCAGTTCGGGATGATCCTTCATGGGGCCGAGATCCCAGCTTCCCGTGCGCGCGGCCAGGAGGGAAAAGAACGCGAACAACCCAAGCGTGCCGGCGTGCGACGCCGCGAGATAAAGCCAGCCCGCCGCGCGTGTTTCGCGGCGGTCCCGTTCGAGGGTGATCAGAAAAAATGCCGACAAGGCGAAAGCCTCCCACGCCATCAAGAAATGGAGTCCGTTGGCGCACTGTAGGACCAGGCCCATGCAGAGAACCAGCGCGCTCCACCAAGCCCGCCCGCGCCCGGCTGATTCCGGCCGCTCGTGGTCCGGCCAGTACTCGCGGGTGTACACCGCCCCGGCGCCGCCCACGATTGCGACCAGCGTAAGAAACCAGGCGCTGACCGCATCGAGGCGAAAATGCAGGCGCTCCCCACCCACGGCAAACCCGCTCCGCCAATCCCACACGGCACTACCACCGAGTGCCCAGAGAGCGGCTCCCAGCAAGGCCGCCGTGCCGGCCAGCGTCAGGGCGAGCCACACGCGCGGGAGACGCGGCCCGCTTAGTGTGGCGGCCACCAGCACCAGAATCGCCAATGCCATGAGTTGGCCCATCGTCATGTCCGTCCCTCGCGCTTGGACTCAGCGACGCCGGATCCGTCGGCCGCGGCCAGTGCTTGAAAGAATTCCTCGTCCGGCGCACCTCGTTCCACCAAAACCCGAAGTGGCCCTTGCGCGACCGCCCGGCTGAGCCGGGCCAGGGTGTCCAGGTGCGCCCGCGGTGACGGCGGGATGAAGAAGAACAGGCGTGTCACCGCCGCGCCGTCCGGCGGCAGTGGCTCGGCCAACGGGAGCGCCTCGCGCAACAGGACCAGCGCAACCATGCCGGCGTCACGGCCCAGGGTGACGCGCGTGCTGAAGTGGGGCAGCGCGAAACCACCTCCCACCGGCGCCCAGTTGATGCCGCTCTTGGTTCGCAATCGCTGCGCCAGCAGGGTGCGCACCTGCTGCGACACCGCGGACAATCCCACGATGACCCGTTCGAGAACTTCCGTCACGCCGGCGGCGGGGACATTGCGCCAGATGCCACCGGTGCGCAGCATCGGCGCCAACGCCAGACCGCTGGTGAAGGCGCCGTTCTCGGGAGCGAGGAAGCCGGCCCGCGCGGTCAGGCCGTGCGCGGCCGCCCAGTGAGCCACACGCGCCCGGTCGAATAGCAACCGCCCACGATCGGGTACGTTCGGCAGCCCTTCGTCGCGAATCCAGTCCTCGACGACTTTCTCTGAAACGCCGAAGGACTCGGCCAGTTCTACCAAATTCAAATACATGTTCTCTGGGTCATCTGTTCCATTGGGCGGCCTGGATTCATGTCGCGTCACCGTCCCCACACGAGCGTGAGGATGGCCAGGGCGGCCAGGCCAACAATCAAGTAAAGGATGTAGGCGTGCGTTCGCCCATGCTGCAACCGGCGGGCGCCGGCGGAAACCCAAATCACCACCCGCGCACACGGCTGGATGATACGTTCCAGCACCGTCTCTGGTGTGTGTTCTTGCCAGGCGGCCCGTTGCGGAAGCGTCTCCTCGGGCCGATGCTCATGCCGCTCCGGCCGCAGAATCCAGGCAAACCACTCCGTGATGATGCCGGCAAACGAGCCGGCTGTGTATTGCATCCGCGCCGTGGGCGCCGCGTAGCCACAGTCCCATGTGCCGGCGCGGGCCCAGCCGCCCCGGTGCGCCCGCCGCCACAGCCAGGCGGCACCCGCGAGCGCGGCGGCGGCCAGGGCCATTTGCAGCAGGCTCAAGGTCATCAAGGATTCCGGTGCCGGAACGTCCGTCCAAGTGCCCTGCCACGCCACGACCGCATGGTGCAACGCCGTCCAGAAGATGATCGGCGCGAAGCCGATGGCCACGCACCCGGCCGCCAGCACCAGCATGGAGCCGCGCATCCACGGGCCGCAATCGTGCGCGTGTTCGGCTGCCGGAGAACGCGGCGCGCCCAGGAATACCACACCGCACACCTTCACGAAGCAGGCCAACGCCAGCGCGCCGGTCACGGCCAGCAGCATGATGGCTGGAATGGCCGCCACCACCGTCGCGCCCGGTTGGTTGACCGCATCGAACATTCCCAGGTACACCAGCCATTCGCTGACAAACCCATTCAGGGGTGGCAACCCGGAAATCGCGACCGCACCGAGAGCAAATAGGGAAGCCGTCCACGGCATCGCTCGCCATAGCCCGCCGAGCCGACTCATCTCGCGCGTCCCGGTGGCGTGCAGCACCGATCCCGCACCGAGGAACAGCAGCGATTTGAAGAGGCCGTGGTTCCAGACATGCAGCAAACCGCCGGCCAGCGCCAGTGCGCCCCAAACTGCTTGACCGTGCGCCGCAGCCACCATCGCGAAGCCCACCCCGATCAGAATGATCCCGATGTTCTCGACGCTGTGATACGCGAGCAGCCGCTTGAGGTCGTGCTGCCCCAGCGCAAAAGCCACGCCCAACACGGCACTCCCCACGCCCACCGTAGCGACCACCCAGCCGGCCGCCGGCGGTGCTGGCAGCCACCCGCTGAACCGCACGATGCCGTAAATGCCCATCTTGATCGCCACGCCGGAAAGGATCGCCGAGACGTGGCTCGGCGCGTTCGCGTGCGCCGACGGCAACCAGATGTGCAACGGAAACAGGCCCGCCTTCACGCCAAAGCCGAACAGCGCCAGCCAGAACAACGGCGCCAACTCCGCCCGCTCCCGCATCGGTCCCAAATCCCAGCTTCCAGTGCGGGCCGTCAGCAACGAGAAAAACGCGAACAGCGCCAGCGTGCCCGTGTGCGAAGCCACGAGGTAGAGCCAGCCGGCGGCGCGCACTTCGCGTCGTTGTCCATCCAGGGTGATGAGGAAGTAGCCGCACAGGGCGAACAACTCCCAGGCAATGAGGAAATGCAGTCCGTTCGCGCACAGCAACACCAGGCCCATGCAGAGCAACAGCGCACTCCACCAACACCGGCCCGCCGCCGCCGAGACCGGATGCGCTCGCTCCTCCCAATACTCCCGCGAATAGGCGGCCCCGGCGACGCCCACCACGGCCAGCAGGGCCAGAAACAGAGCGCTCACGCCATCCAACCGCAGGTGCATGCTTTCGCCGCCGACGAGCAACGCGCTCCGCCATTCCCACGTGCCGCCAGAAACCAACACCCACGCGGCCGCAGCCAGACTCGGGAGGGTGCTCGCCAGCACGGTTGCCAGCCAACAGCGGGGCGCCCGAAGCGACGCCATCAAGCTGAGGGCAATGGCGCCGGCCGCAGCCGCCAGCAGTGCCCCAGTTATCATTGCCTGGCTCCCACTGGTTCAACCTCGCGAATCCCGATCACAGCGATGAAACGTTGAAAGACCTTATCCATTCGTGGCCGGAACCTGACGTGGTTTGGGCAGGTCATCGCTGACTCGCCGGGCGGCCTTCATCAGATCGTCGCGGCCCCCCTGGGCCACCACGAGGGCCTTGAATTCAGGATCCCGGAGCGCAAACTGGAGCCGGGAGAGGAGATGGAGATGCGCCCGGATCGTCGGGCTGATCAAGGTGAACAACGCCTGCACCGGCCGCGCGTCCAGCGCGCCAAAATCAATGGGCTGCTCCAAAAAGCACAGCGAAACCAGCGGCTTGTCCACGTGCAAGACGATCGGGTTGCGGGCGTGGGGAATGGCAATGCCGTCCCCAATGGCGGTCGAGGCCAGTTGCTCGCGGGCCAGCAGCACTTGAATCAAGAATTCCCGGTCCACCTCGTCCGGCAATCGCACCACCTCCACCGCATTTCGCAGGGCCGACTCCTTGTCGGATCCACCGATGCGGTAAAAAATCCCGCCAGCCAGCAGCGCCTCGGGAAGGGTCGGCAGTGGTTGGTCGGGGTTCTCGGCCTCCTGCAAGGCCCCGAGCGATACGTTGATTCGGTTGGCTGTGGCCCATTCCAGGATCGCCGCCCGGCTGAATCGGTATTGGCCACTCATGCGGTAGCCGGGCAACTTCCGATCGTTGATCCAACGGTAAACCGTCTTTTCCGAAACATCCAACAACTCGGACACGTCTCTGACAGTTAGCTTCATTGTGAATGTGATACCATATCAGCGACCACATCTGGACATTTTTGGACATGGATAGCGTCTCCCGGCTTTTGAGTCAACCGGAATTCGTGCGGTGATTGGCAACCGCCGTTCCCAGCGAATCTGCTCGCCATGTTGCCGTGTGCGCCGGATCATCCACTCGGAAGGACAGGAAGACGATGAAAACGATGACCAGTCGTGAGCGGGTGTTGGCTGCCATCCACCACATCCAGCCGGACCGCGTGCCGGTGGATTTCGGCGCTCACCGGTCCAGCGGCATCATGGCCATCGCCTACCGCAAATTGCGCCAGCACCTCGGCCTGCCTCCAAAACCCATCCGCGTCTATGACATGGTCCAGCAACTGGCGATCATCGACGACGACGTGCTCCAGCGCTTTGGCGTGGACGCAGTCGAACTCGGGCGCGGCTTCTGCCACGAAGAGCGCGACTGGCAGCCGTGGGTGCTGCCCGACGGCGGCGCGTGTCTGCTTCCGGCCTGGGTGGACGTGCGCCGGGACGGCGAGGACTGGGTGCTCTACTCGCCGAGCGGCCGGGCCATCGGCGTGCAGAAAGCCGGCTCGCTTTATTTCGAGCAGATTTACTGGCCGTTTCTGGAAGGCGTGCCTGATGACTTGGCCGGGTTGCCGGAGGTCATGCCGGAGGTGACCTGGAGCGTGCCAGCGCCGCCGCCGCCCGGCCGTGACCTCGCCGCGGGCGCCCGGACGCTCCGCGCGGCCACCGACCGGGCCATCGTCGCATTGTTTGGCGGCAACCTGCTGGAGTGGGGCCAGTTTCTTTGCCGGAACGACAACTTCTTCCTGCTCCTGGCGGGCGAGCCGGCCAAGGCGCATCGCCTGCTGGACCGATTGGTGGAAATTCATCTGGCCAATCTCGAACGCTTCCTCGGCGCCGTCGGACCGTACATTGACATCGTCCTCTTCGGCGATGATCTGGGGATGCAGAACGGCCCGCAGGTTTCGCCGCGGATGTACCGCGAGTTTTTCTTTCCCCGCCAAAAAGTGATGTGGCGGCGCGCCAAGGAGCTGGCGGACGTGAGGATCATGCTGCACTGCTGCGGCGGCGTGCGCCCGCTGTTGGATGATTTGATCGCGGCGGGCCTGGAGGCCATCAATCCGGTGCAAATCTCCTGCGCCGGCATGGACCCCGCCGGGCTGAAGCGCGACTTCGGCGCGCGGCTCTGCTTCTGGGGCGGCGGCTGTGACACGCGCTCCGTCTTGCCCGGCGCGACGCCGGACGGAGTCCGCCGGCATGTCCAGGAGCAGCTCGCGATTTGGTCGCCGGGTGGCGGGTTCGTTTTTCAACAAGTCCACAACGTGATGGCCGACGTGCCGCCGGCGAACATCGTGGCGGCGTTTGATGCGGTCCGCGATTGGCCGGGCTGACGGAACCGGCTGATCGCCTTGCAGGCGTTTGGTGTCGCGCCGGCTGCCGTGGACGCACGACGATTGACTCTCGGTGGCCGTTTGCGCCGATGCCTTCCCGGGTTAAATTACTTCCCGAACCGAGAGATGAAACACGCGATGCTTTCCACCAGTTGGCGCGTGCTGGCGCTGTTGGCCGTTTGCGGCCACACCGGGTTTGTACTCGCCAGCGGAAGCGCGACCACCTCCACCACAAACGCTCCCGTCCTGGTTTCCCAGTGGGACATGAAGGACAAGGTTGTGAAGTCCGACGCGCAATGGAAACGGGATCTCAGCGCGCAGCAGTTCGCGGTGCTGCGCCGGGCGTCCACGGAGCCGGCGTTCTCGCGCGGCTACTGGAACAACCACGCGGCCGGCACCTACTATTGTGCGGGCTGCGGTTTGGCGCTGTTCAGCTCCGAGACGAAATTTGAATCGGGCACCGGCTGGCCAAGCTTCTACCAGCCGATGAACCCGGGCTACGTCGGCATGCAGATTGACAACACGTTCTTCATGCGCCGCACGGAGGTGCATTGCGCCCGGTGCGGCGGCCATCTGGGCCACGTGTTCACCGACGGACCGTGGCCGACGGGGTTGCGCTATTGCATCAACTCGGCCGCACTCAAGTTCGTGAAGAAGAGTCCCTGACACTTTTTGCGGCGGGCACTTGTGCCCAGGATACCGACGTTCCAGGGTGCCGGGAGGAATGCGTTTCTTCCGCACCCCTGAAGGACTGCCATCGCCGGCAGGATTCGTGGCGACGCGCCTTCGAGGCAGACGCGCGGGAATGAAGATGCAACCCCGTTCGGCCGTCAGATTGTTGGGTTCAGATGGAAACGGTTGCGGCCGCCTTGGAGCGGCGGGCGTAGCAGCGCTGATTGGCGTTTCGCCTACGGTGGCTGAACAATCCGGTCCGGGATGCGGCGAGCTTCGACTGGCAGCCACTCCAGGCGAAATGCCCTCTTTCAAAGAATACGAAAATGCAGCCGCGGGCAGACCCAGGGCGGCCTTCCGGCCGCGTGAGTGCCGGTGCCCGACAGAGTAAATCGTGCCACTAATGCAAACAAATGCCATGCCAGTCTCTGGTCCACCTCGCTTGGGGGATGGACGAACGGCCGGCGGTGACGCCGAAGAGAATTGTAGGATGAATCCAATGGAGCGACTGCGGGACTATCTGGCGAGCCTGCCCGCGGGGCCGGTCGCCGAGACCGAAGCTCTGGCCACCGAGGTGGCTGCCTGCTGGGAACACTTCACCGGGAGCAGTGCCGCGCGGATTCCCGCAGCCGAAGTGCTGTGGCGGCTGCGAAACGCCGTGTGGCGATCGCCACTCCTGAGCTTTGACCTTGCGTCAGAAGCTCAGGGGGAGGCTGGCCTTGCCGGTCCAGCCGCCCTCCGATGGGAGATGGATGTGGAGAACGAGACGGCCGCAATTGCGGCGCCGGCTCATCACGGGGCGGCACCGACGCGACCCAGATTGGACATGGCGGAGCTTGCCGAGCAAATCGTTCGGTTGATCCTCGCCCACCGCCAAGACCACCGCCTCCGATGGTATAGCGACGGCAGCGTGCGGGTCGCGGTCGGCACGATTCTGCCCGAAGGCGCGGGCTTCAAACAAACCATCAGCAATCGCCGGAGGAAATTCCGGCGGGCGCTGGAAGAACAGCTCCCCACGGCCGGTTGGCGCAAGGTCAAGGATTACGTGTTCGCTCCGCCTTCGGACCAAACTCACCGCATCGTCCACGGTGCCCGGCCGGCGGTTATTTCCACCGGCTCGACGAACCGATCTGAATCGATCACCAGCTCGTAGCGGAGTCAGCGCAGGCGGTACGGCTCCACCCGATGCCCTACGCGAAGGCGCGATGTAATCGGGCCGCCGATCTCGGCGCTGCCGGAAACTTGTTCGTCGGCCACGAACGCTCCGACATCTCCACGGCGGCGTAATCGGGCTGACGAGCTGGCACCCCCGCCCGGAATTGAACCGGGATATGCGGTTTAGGAAACCGCTGCTCTATCCATTTGAGCTACGGGAGCGCTGCTTAACGTCAACAATTTAGCGCCGAGTCTGAGGTGGATGATTAACAATTGGATACTGATATTGGATACTTGTTGAGTAAAGATGGGACAACAAGAGCCAACATCTGCCAAGGCTCTGTGGCAGAAGAGCAACTACGCAAACCGGATCCGGTACGTTCCATTGGGAACGTATTTCGCACGCCTCCGGGTCGGAGGCAAGCTCATTCGCAAGACCTCAAGACCGACGTGCTCACTGTGGCCAAGCTCCGGTTGGCGGACTTTGAGAATGGGGAGCCGGAGGCCGTCAACCGACAGGATCAGGTGGCCAGAGGCAAGATGACTTTCGGAGACGCCCTGGCCGCTTATCGAGCGGAGACGGAAGCGATCCCTCTTACTCAAGCCGCTGGCAAAGAAGTACCGCCTGGAGGTCGCCAGCGCCATCGTGAAGTACTGGTGTCAGTTCGCGGGCAAAGCCGACCACCCTTTCGCGGGTGAGAACCACCCACCTTTGAGGTGAACAGTTGTCCCGGGTGTTCCGGGTTTGAGAACACACGGGGCGATGCGTCAACTCAAAGTGTTTCAACAACTAACGATTATCGCGCTGGCCCAGCAGGGCTGGTCCAAGCGCAAGATTGCCCGGAAACTGGGAGTGGATCGGTCGGCAGTGCGCGGCGCTATTGGGCGGCGGCCGCTTCAAAACCACCCACCCCGCAAACCGGCTCGGAATCAACGATCGGTTCAACCTCATCTACTGACCTACCCGACATAG
>JAJXZI010000043.1 GCA_021780115.1 bacterium
TAAAGCAGGGGTGTCGGTTTCATAATAAGAACTGGCGCGGTTTTGCTCGCGAAAGCGTTCTGAACAATCCAACTCGAACGAGGGAGCATGACACATCCCGTTCAAATCCGCCAACGTTCTTCCTGGGGTCTCGGTCTGGAGAAAAGCAGTTTCCGATCATCGCCGCGTTCCGGGCCACCGGGGAGATGGCGCTGGAACCCGGAAAGCAATACTCCCCGAATGAGTACTGCACGCTGGTGGACGAGACGAACCTGAAGCGCACGGCCCTGGCGCGCGTGGACATCACCGGCACGCAACTGGTGCCGATCCTCGACGCCCGCGAGGGCGTGTGGGGCATCAAGCCGCGCAACCGCGAGCAGCATTTCGCCTTCGACGCCTTGCTCGACGAGCGCATCAAGCTGGTCACCCTGATGGGCAAGGCCGGCACCGGCAAGACACTGCTGGCGATGGCCGCCGGCCTCAAGCGCACCGTGCTGGACCGCGAGTTCCGCCGCCTGGTCGTTGCCCGCCCCACCATCTCGATGGGCAAGGAACTCGGCTTCCTCCCCGGCTCGCTGGAGGAGAAGCTCGCGCCCTGGATGCAGCCCATCCACGACGCGCTGGAGATGCTCAGCGACCTCAACATGGGCCACGAGCACCGCCGCAGCAGCGACCTGATGCGCTCCGGCAGCATCGTGGTGGAGGCGCTGAGCTACATCCGCGGCCGGAGCATCGCCAGCCAGTTCATGATTATTGACGAGGCGCAGAACCTCACGCCGTTGGAAGCCAAGACCATCGTCACCCGCGTCGGCCACGGCACCAAGATCGTCTTCACCGGCGACCCGTACCAGATTGACAATCCCTACGTGGACTCCTCCTCGAACGGCTTCAATTACATCGTCAGCAAGTTCCGGAACCAGGGCGTCTCGGCGCACGTCGAGTTACAGAAAGGCGAGCGGTCGGAACTGGCCGAACTGGCGGCGAATATTCTGTGAGCGGAGCGCGGCGGTGCGCAGACCAGCCGCGGCGCGTGGGAAGAACGAAGCCGCCACCGATTGGGGACGCACTGCGGCGGTCGAGGACGACACAGCCGCGCTCCTTTTCCCGGTCCTGCCAGCTCACGGCACAACGGCCCGGTAAAAGCGCCGCGGGAAATTGGTCGCCGCAGTATCGACAAACCGCCCGTTCGTGGTGGTGAGGGCGACGTTGAAGAGCGGCAGCCAGTCCGTGAGGTTGGGCGAAGCTTGCACGGGAAAGTCAGCCGAACCGAGCCGCGACCGTCACCGACCAAGTCCGCTGGGTGATCCCAGCATGGGTTGCATGGGTGCCAAGGTGTCTGATTGCACGATGGTCCCCGCGGTTCCCACCGCGAGGAAGGTGTTGTTCCCGTACGCGACGCCGTTTAAGTAGGCCGTCGTTCCGGAATTGCGGCGCGTCCAGGCGATGCCGTCGGGCGAGGTGGCGATTGCGCCGGCGCTCCCCGCCGCGGCAAACGTATTGCCTCCGTACGTGACAGCCGTCAGAACCTCGGTCGTCGGCGAGGTGCGGCTCGTCCAGACGCTCCCGTCGGGCGAGGTCAGGAACAAGCCAGTATTGTTCGGGGCCGCAAGTGCCACCGCCACAAATAGATTGTTTCCGTAAGCAAGGCTGAAAAGAAGCTTGCTCTGGACTAAAACCCGGTTGGTCCAGTTGAGGCCGTCGGGAGAGGTCGCCACCGTCGCAGGCCCGCCCCCCACCGCCACGAACTCGTTGTTGCCGTAAGCGACGCCGAAGAGTGAAGCGCTCGTTCCCGACGCGCGGCCAGTCCAGACGGCAACGTCTGGTGACGTTACAATTGTGCCGGCGCCTCCTGCGGCCACAAATACGTTGTTCCCCGAGGCGATCCCATTAAGCGTGTTCGCCGTTGTCGAAGTGCGGCGAGTCCAGATGGCGCCGTCGGGCGACGTGAGAATCGTGCCAGAAGCTCCAACTGCCAGAAATTGGTCATTCACGTAAGCGAGGCCGTAGAGGGTATTGCTCGTCCCGGAACTGCGCCCCGTCCAAGTCACGCCGTCGGGCGAGGTCACAATCGTTCCCGCATCTCCGGCGGCGACAAACTGGTTGTTCCCCCAGGCCGCTGCCCACAGGTTCTTCGATGTCGGCGGCGGCGTTCGCACGGTCCAGTGTTTGAGCGGATCCGGCTGGGGAGTGGGCACGACAGCGCGGTAAAAGCGGTGCGCGAAGCGGGCCGCCGCCGGATCCAGAAACAGCCCGGAGGAATTGGTGAGCGTGACGTTGGTGAACATCAGCCAATCGGTAAGGTTGGTCGAAGCTTCAATCGGATAGGTTTGCCCGGTCGCCGCCGTCAGGGTCACCTGCACCGCGCCGCCTGCGAGCAAGGAAATGGATCCTAGCGTAGGCGCCAGGAGGCCGGACTGCAAAGTGGTTCCATTTGAGCCGACGACCACAAATGTGTCCTTTCCGTACGCCACGGCGTACAGCGGAACTGCGGTGACGGCATCGCGAACCGTCCAAGTGACGCCGTCGGGCGAAGTCACCATCGTGCCACCGCTTCCAACCGCTAGAAACTCGTGATTCCCGAAAGTGACGCCGAAGAGGTTGGTGGTTCCCGACAGGCGAGTGGTCCAGGTGATGCCGTCGGGCGAATTCAGGATGCTGCCCGCAGAAGTCACGGCCACAAACCCGTTGTCTCCGTAAGCCGTGGCGTTGATCAAGGCCGTCGTCCCCGAAACGCGGTTGCTCCAGGTGAAGCCGTCGGAGGATGTGAGAATTGTGCCGTGCAGGCCGCCCACCACGAACAGGCCGTTGCCAAAGGTGACGCCGTAAAGCCCGTTGCCGAAGCCCGTCGCTCGCGTGGTCCAAGTGATGCCGTCGGGCGAAGTCACAATGTCGCCGCCGACCGCCACGAACTGGCCATTTCCATAAACGAGAGCATTGAGTTGGGCGGATGTGGGCGAAGCGCGGGTAGTCCAGACCGTGCCGTCGGGCGAAGTCAAGATTGTCCCGGCATCTCCCACCGCTACGAATTGATTAGCCTCATAGGCGACGGCGTGGAGAGCTCTTGTCGTTCCTGAAGTGCGGTTGCTCCAGGTCGAGCCGTCCGCCGACGTCACCAAGTAGCCCGCGTTACCGACCGCCACAAATTGATTCTGGGCGCAGGCGACGGCGTAAAGCGGATAGCCTGGCGGGGGGGCAGTGCGCACCGTCCACTGGTCGAGCGGGTCGGCTTGGACGCGGTTGCGCAAAAGGCCGAAGCACAAGGGGACCAGCGCGTAAAGCAGGGGTGTCGGTTTCATAATAAGAACTGGCGCGGTTTTGCT
>JAJXZI010000313.1 GCA_021780115.1 bacterium
TGGCCCCGCGCACGGGGCCACAATTGCTCCAAGCAGCGGCCACCGCTTTCGCCACTATCTCCACCGCCGACTGCCGGGGCTTCTTTTTACACGCCCAATACGCTATATGATTTATGGAAGTGCTCTATTCGGCAAGTGGCGCTGGTTCTGGACCGCCGGCGGGGCCGTTTCCGTGGCCGCGCGGCCCGCCCACCGGCTCCGCCCTGAGCCGCTCCGCGTCCCCGGGTTGGCCGTTGCCGTTATACCCAACACGGACGCCGCCGGCCGTGACGCGAGGGAGCGCTGGTTCCGGCCGGGGCGCGGCGTCGCCTGCCGCGGGGCTGGAGCGAGCGGCCCGGGCCACCGGCCAGCGGAAGCTACGGCGGAGCAACTCCGCCGGCACCCTCCACCGGCGGGCCGGCCGAGAAGGCGACCGCCAGTTCACGAATCTTCCGCAAATCCATCTTGCCGCTGGCCAGGCGCGGGAGGGCGTCCACGCGGAAACACTGATTGGGGCGGGGAATCCACAGGTTCGGCAGGCCGAGTTGGGGCAGCTTCTTCAGCACTTCCCGCACGCGATCCTCCGGCAGCGTGTGCAGCACGACGAGGCGCTCACCTTTCTTCGGATCCGGCAGGCCTGCGACGGCGAAGGTGATCTCGGTCACGCCGGCGGCCTCGTGGAGCTTCTCCTCCACCTTCACGTGCGGCACCATTTCGCCGCCGAGCTTGCTGAAGCGGCTCAGGCGGTCGGTGATGTGCAGGAAGCCGTCCTCGTCGAGCGTGGCAATGTCGCCGGTGACATACCAGCCGTCGCGGAGCACTTCGGCGGTCTTCTCCGGGTGGCCGAGGTAACCGCGCATCACGTTCGGGCCGCGCACGAGGAGCAGCCCGGGCTGGCCCAGCGGCACGGGGGCGCCGGTGTCCGGGCTGACCAGGCGTACGCTCACGCCGGGCAGCGGCCGGCCGATGCTGCCGCGCCGGCTGCCGATCTGGCGAAGGCCGGCCGCGCGGAAATCGCGCGTGCTGCACGTCACCGCCGGTGAACATTCCGTGCAGCCGTAGCCTTCGACGGGCCGGAGGCCGAACTTCGCCTCGAACGCGGTGGCGAGCCAGTCGGGCAGTTTCTCGGCGCTGACCATGACGAACCGCAGACTCCCGAAGTGCGCCGGGTCGCAACCGCGCAAATAGATCTGCAGGAAGGTCGGCGTGGCCATGAGGTAGGTGAGGCCATGACGGCGGACCAGATCGCCGATTGGTTTGGCGTCGAGCGGATTGGGGTGAAAGGCCACGCCGATGCCCATTGCTGCCGGGGCCGTCAGCGTGGCGGTGAAACCGAAGGAGTGGAAGAACGGCAGGATGCCGAGAAAACGGTCCTGCGGGCCGAAGTCGAGCAATTGGCTCAGTTGTTCCGCGTTCGAGGCGATGTTGTAGTGCGTCAACAGAACGCCCTTCGGCTCGCCGGTGCTGCCGCTGGAAAAGATCACCGTCGCGAGGTCGTCGAGCGTGCCGGGTTGCGCGCGGCCGAGGGCTTTCTCCAGCGCGCCGACCGGGGCGAGCCAGGCCAGCGCGAGCGCGCGCAGCTTCTCGCCGAGGCGCGGCGGGGCGGCGATTTCCTCGAGGAGCAGCGTGCGACCGGGAATCTTCACCGGGACGCGGTTGAGGAAAGCCCGCGACGTCAGGATGGTTTCCAGGTGGCACTGGCGGGCGCAGGAGCCGAGCGCTTCCTCGGCGAGCGTGTAGTTGAGGTTCACCGGCACTTTGCCCAGGAGCAGCGCGGCCAGGTTGGCCAGGGCTCCCGCCACCGACGGCGGCAGCAGAATGCCCACCATCTCCTGGCCCGCCCAGGGCGCGCGGAGTCGTCGGGCGAGGAAGACGGTCTTGGTCAGCGCGCCTCCGAAGCTTAGGCGCGGCACGCGGGCGTCGGCCATCGCGAACCGGAACGGACAGCGGCGGGCGCGTTGCACGAAGCCGCGGTGGAGCGGCTTCATGGTCTGGCGCCGATGAGGCCAGGCCTCGGTGTTGAGTTCCTGGATGGCCGTGCGCACCTCGAAGGTTTTGGCGGTGGCGGGCAGCGGTTGGCCGAAGCTGATCGTCAGCGGATACGGGATGCGCCGCGGCAGCTTCCAGAAGAACCGCCCGCGCTGGTAGCTGAAGATGCTGCCCCACACGCCGTCCAGGCAGACGGGGATGATCGGGGCGTTCACGCCTTCCATAATCCGCTCGAACTCGCGCCGGAACGGCAGCAGCACGCCCAGACGCGAGATGTTCTGCTCGGCGAAAATGCCGACGACTTCGCCCCGCTGGAGGGCGTCGCGGGCCTGATGCAGCGCGCGGACGAGTTCGCGCGGCTGCGATTCGGGCGGCAGGGGCATCACGCGGAGATAACATAGAAATGGTTTCAGCCAGCGGCGCTCGCAAACGTCCTCCGGCAACAGGAAGCGGACGAAGCGCCGGGTGCTGGCGAGGATCAGAAGCAGGTCCACGAAGGAGACGTGGTTGCTGACCAGCAGCGCGCCACCGTGCGCCGGGACGTGGTCCGGGCGGAGCACCGTCACGCGGTAGCAGACGCGCGTGAACAACCAGAGCAAGCACCGCAAGATTCTGGGCTTCATGCGGCGCTTTTCCTTTCGGGCGCCAGGGTTTCGGCGGGAACTTCCCCCCGGGCCGCCTCAATTTCGGCGATCAACTCGTTGCGCAGCGCGAGCAGGCGGCGCGCGGCGAAGGGCGCGCGGAGCAACACCACCGCGGCGCGGGCGTCCGCCCGCAGACGATGCCAGGCGCGGACATAGTAATGCGCCACCAAGCTGGCGACCGGGAGAGACAGCCCGTACCAGAGACTCACCCGCCAGCCCAAGAAGGCGTGGACCACCGCGATGCAGGCGCCGTAGAACCCGCCGAACCCGATCGCGCCGGCAAGGATGGCCGTGGTCGAGACGTGCGTCTTGTTCACGGTAAGCTCGGCGTAGCGTCGAACGGCGTGGTTGACGAAGGTGATCGGCAGGATGCGATGCAACCAGCCATACGCCGCGACCGGCGCCAACACCAGCCCGAGCAGCGCCGTCGCCAGCCCGCGCCAGAGCAGCTTCCGTTGATCGGGATAGCCCGCGAGCTCCTCGTCGGAAAGGTGGAGCCGCTTCAGCCAGCGCTCGTAGCGGTCCAGGTTCCGGGTAAAGCGCGCGGCGCGCTCCGGGTGATGCTCGGCGGTGAAGTCCACCGCCCGGGCGATGGCTTGCGTGAGGAGTAACGCGTCGGCTTGGGGCGGCACGGCTTCGTGGATGACCCGGTTGGCGAGGAGCAGGTGGTCCAGGTAAAGCCGCTTGACCGCTTCGATCAGCCGGGCGCGTTCCAGCTTCGGCAGATGCAGGATCAGCGCCTCGATGCGGTGCTCGATCACCTTGGTAAGCGCCTGGATGCACGGGTGTTTTTGCTCCGGGTAGCCGGCGAGGAACTCCGCGACGCAGATCGGCTCGCCGAAGTTCACCAGCACCTCGCTGCGATAGCGTTCCTTGGCGGAGAAGGTCAGGCCGACCGGCACGATTTGCAGGCCGAGTTTGCCGTCGTGACGATGCTCCAACTCCAGCGCCATGCGGGCCGCGCCGCTCTTCACGGTCTTAAGTTGCGGATCGTCGTGCGTGAGGCCTTCGGGGAAGATGGCGACGGCCTCGCCGCGTTCGAGCACCCGGAAACACGCCTCGAAGGTGTCCAGGACCGTGCGCATGGCGCGGGGATCGTCCTTGACGCGATTGATCGGGATCACGCCGCACTGGGTCAGCAACCACCGCACCGGCGCGAGCCGGAAAAGCTGGATCGTGGCGACGAAGTTCACTTTGCGCGGGACCGAGCTGCCGACGACGAAGGCGTCCGTGACCGAGTTGGGGTGGTTGGAAGTGAAGAGCGCCGGGCCGGCCACCGGCACCCGCTCGCGGTGGAAACGCTCGATGCGGCTGAAGTAGAATCCCAACGCCACGCCGAGGATCCAACTCGCAAAGTGGTATAGGCTCACTCCTTTCATAGGCCCCACTTTGTCGCAACAAAACCATCTTGGAAATCACCAAATTAACCGGACGCCTCGCTTTTGCCCGCCGCGACCGGCGCCAGCCCGCGCACGGCTTGTTTGGCCTGGGCCGCGATGTGCGCCCAGCCGGCGCGGTGGTTCGCCACGGTGCCGAACGTCAGCGGCGCGCCGATGGTCAGCACGATTTTTCGGCGGCGGGGAAAACGGCGGCCCGGCGGCGCGGCCGCGAAGGCGCCCTGAAGATGGCACGGGACCACCGGCACGGCGGCGCCGGCCACCAACGCGCCGAGGCCGGATTTGAACGGCGCCATTTGACCGTCCCGGCTGCGGGTGCCTTCGGGAAAGACGATGTAGATGCCGGCTTGTTCCGACAGGCGGCGGCGCAGCTCGTCCAGCGAATGGGCGCCGCCGCTCCGCCTCCGCCGCCAGACGGGCAGCGCGTTCAGCACGGCGGCGGCGAACGCGGCCAGCGGCCGGCGCTCGAAAAACACCTCGCCCGCCGCGAGGGGCGAGACGCGGTCGCGCCATTTCAGCGGGAGCGCCGCGGCCAAAAGGAGAGCGTCGAGATGGCTGGAGTGGTTGGCGATCAGGAGGAACGGCGGCCCCGCCGGGAGGCGCTCGCGACCGCGGACTTCCAGTCGATTCCAACCGGCAAAGAACAGGCGCGTGACCGCCAGCCAGACCAGGCGCAGCCCGCTTTCCACCAGGCCGCTTTCGCGCTGGAGGGAACGCCAGCGCTCGGGGGCGGGCAGGCCGAGGTCGCGGGCGGGTTGGAGCTGCCAGGGTTCCACAGTCAACCTCCCGGCAGCAGCCCTGCGGCGGAGTGCGTTCCCAGCGGACCCAGGTGATAGGACAGGAAATGGAAAACCACCGGCGGCACCAACACCAGGCTGTCAAAGCGGTCCAGGAACCCGCCGTGCCCGGGCAGGACGACACCGAGGTCTTTGAGGCCGAGGTCGCGCTTGATCGAAGACAGGACCAGATCGCCCATTTGCCCCAGCGCAGCGATCAGGAAGCCCAGTTCCGCGAGGTGGTCCCAGCGGTCCACGACGGTCCCGCGAAAGACCCGATGCGTCAGCAACGCCACCAGGGCCGTGGTCAAGACCATTGCGCCGAGGGCGCCGGCCTTGGTCTTGCCGGGGCTGGTGAGCGGCACGAGCTTGGGGCCGCCGACGGTCCGGCCGACGCAGTAGGCGAAGACGTCGTTCATTTCGACGCCGACGAAAATCAGGATCAGGATGGACCGGTAACGCTCGTCGTTGGCGATGAGGCCGAGATAGCCGAACGAGCAGCCAAAGAGCAGGAACCCAAACACGCCCAGCGCCACCCGCTGCACGTAGCCTTTCGGCTGGTCGGTGGGGATCGTGATGATGGCTAGGGCGCCCGCTGTCAACGGCGCGGTGGCAAAAAACATCCGGTCGTAGTGGATCGCGTTGGCCAGCGTCAGGGCCACGATGCCCAGGACCACGACCAGGCCGATCTCCTTCTCGCGGAACAGCCCCGTGGCGCGGGCGAATTCCCGGTAACACAGCAGACTGAGCACCAGCGCCGCCCCCATCACCCAGGCCGCGCCGAGCACGATCGGCGTCAGCAGGCCCAGGGCCAGCCAGCACCAGGTCTTCGAGCGGACAAGGATGTCTTGGTATTGCTCGCGGCTGATCCGGCCCAGACGGAACAGGAACCGGTTCAGACTGACGGCCACGAGCAAAAGTCCGACGACGCCCAAGAGTGTTGCAGCCACCAGCGGTTGCGCGAAGGCGGTTCCCTTCATGGCGCGGGATTTCGCAATTGCCGGGCGATGCGCCGCAGCCGGCGGAGCGCGGTCCAGATGCCCCCGATGATGATCAGCCCCAGCGCGCCGGCCATCAGTCCGCATTCGTGACCGCCAACGCTTACCTGCGGCCGCCAGGCCCGCGGCGCCAGACTGCAATAAAGCGAGACCACCGTGACGGTGGCCATCCGTTGCTGCTTGGCCATCGGCCCGCAGAATTGCTGCGCGGCGCCGGCCACCTTGCCCTCGGCCCGCACATAAGCGACGAACAGCGCGACGCAGGCCGTCAGCGCGCCGAGCATCGGCAGGCTGCCGGCGGCGGCGCCCGCGCCGAGAAAGATCGCGGTGTCGGCGACGCGATCCGGCACTTCGTTATAGAGTTCGCCGACGGGCGAGGCGGTGCGGGTCGCCAGCGCCACCATGCCGTCGAGCATGTTGGCCTGCAGGCGGAGTTGCATGAACGCCGCCGCCGCCAGGAAACCACCGCGTTCCCAGCCGGGGCGGGAGGTCAGCGCCAGCGCCAGACCGGCCAGAACGCCGCAGACCATCCCGGACGCCGAGATGGTGTTCGCGGTGACGCCGCGTCGCGCCAGCCAACCGGCGGTCCGATGGGAGCAGTTCCATTCGCGGGAGCGGATCGGACGCCGTTCCGGAGTGTAGGCCGGGGCGTTCATGGCTATTTTCCCATCAGGTACATGCCGGCCACGAGCAGGGCCATGCCGGCGAGGTTGAAGGGCCTGATCGGCTGGCCATAGACCGCCCGCGCGAGCAGGGCCGCCCAGATGAAGGTGGTGGCGTAAATCGGATACAAGACGCTCAGGGAACCACCTCGCTTGAACGCCGCCACGAACAGCGCCATCACGCCGACGTAGGCGGCCACGCCCAGGAGAATCCGCGCGTTAAGGACGTACGTCGCCAAGCCGCCGGTCGCCCGGTCGGCGCCCGACTTGTAGAGGAATTGGCCCATCGCTCCCAGGACGGAAGCGAGCAGGAAGAGCAGGACGGAGATGGCGGGAGTTTTCATGCGGCGCCGTTGGCCGAACAGGCGGTTGTTCACGCGGTCACTCTCGCCCGACGCCGGTGGCCGCGCCAATCGAAAAAATCATGGTGCCGATTGATTCCCCTGTTCGTCCGGGGAGGCGCGGGCGCCGGATCCGGCCGGGCGCTCCGTCAGTGCGCGAGCAGCAGACGCGGATCTTCGCCTTCGAGTAACTGGCGCGACTTCCGCTCGAGGATGGCGACCAGGGAATCCATGACCGGCGTGGGGCGGCCTTGCCAGAGGACGCCGAAGGTCGTCAAGGGGAAGCCGTCCAACGGCACCATCCGCACCCGCGGATGATGTTCCGCCTTCGGCACGCCGACGGTCACGCCCAAGCCGTAGCCGTTGGCGACGTAGGTTTCCACCAGGTCCACGGTGCTCACTTCGATGCCGCTGAACCAATCCACCTTGCGCTGGGCCAGCCCCTCCTGGAAGGCGCGGCAGATCGGCTGGTTGCTGGGCACGGTGATGAGCGTGTCCTCGATGCGGTCCAGGCGCCACAGTTCGGCGGCGGACTTGAGCTTGCTCGCCTTCGGGACCATCAGGACGAGCGGCAGCCGGAACAGCGGCCGCGCCTGGATGCCGGCGGGCGGTTTGGCGCCCAGCAAGCCGATGGAGAGATCAATTTCCTGCCGTTGCAGCCACGTCACGACCTGCGGGTCGTAGCCCTCGCGCAACGTCACTTTCAACTTCGGGAACGCCTGGCGGGTCTGCTGCAGGATGTCCGGCAGGTGGTCGCGCAACACGATTTCCGAGGCGGCCAGGCGCAAATGTTGCGCCACGCCGCCGCGCAGCTTCTCCGCCATCGGCGCCAGGTTGTCGAAGAACGGCTGGATGAACCGGTAGAGATCCTCGCCCGCGGCCGTCAGCGCGAAGGGCCGGCGCTGGAACAGCGTCAGGCCGAGGAATTCCTCCAGTTGAATGATCTGCCCGCTGATGGCCGGCTGTTGGATGCCGTAGGGCATGTGGCGGACCGCCGCGCTGATGCCGCCGTGCCGGGCGACGTAATAGAAAAGTTCCAGGTGGTGGATGTTCATCGGCGGCTTGGGTGGGCAAGGATTCGAGCGGCCACGGGTGTCACGCGTGACCGCAGCATGGCGTGGGGCCTCCCCCAAAGCAAGCAAAGGGAGGCCCGCTGAAGAAGAGCTTGCGCGCGAGGGCCGGCAATGGTTTGTTGACGGCGAAACCAAGAGCGGTTCAACCCATGTATCTTATGGCCAAACTCTTCTCCGTCGCTTCCTGGAACGTCGAGCACTTCAAAGATGATGTCTCGCGCATCGGGCGCGTCGTCCAGTTCCTCAAGAACCAGAACCCGGACGTGTTCGCCTTGTACGAGGTCGAGGGCAAAACCGTCTTCGGCGAACTCACCACGCGGATGCCCGACTACCAGTTCCACCTCACCGAGGGCGAGCAGGTGCAGGAAATCCTCGTCGGCGCCCGGAAAACGCTGACGGCCTTCTTCACGCAGAAACTGGAGTTCAAATCCGGCAACACCTACCTGCGGCCGGGCGCGCTGCTGACCGTCACGGTCGGCGGCGCCCATTATCCCCTGCTTTTTCTCCACACCAAAAGCAGTTCCCAACCGATTGGCCTGGGCATCCGGGACGACATGCTGCAGCGCGCGCTGGAATTCCGCAAAACGCTCGAGGCCGTGCCGCCCGGCGCCCCGGCCAACTACCTCTTCCTGGGCGACCTGAACATCATGGGCATGGACTATCCGTTCGACCGGAGCATCCAACCTGAACTGGAGCTGCGCAAACTCGATGCGAACGCGAAACCGCGGAAGATGCGCCGGCTGGCCAAGACCAAGGAAATGACGTGGTGGAACGGCCCGGCGAGCCAGATGCCGCCCAGCAACCTGGACCATGTCGTCGCGGCCGACCACCTCAAGTTCAAAGTGTTCGGCGGTGGCGCGGAGATCGAGGTGCGCGGCTGGGCTTCCCTGACGACCGACGCCCAAAAGCAACAGTGGATCAAGGACTATTCCGACCACTCGCTGCTCTTCTTCCAGTTGGAAAAGTAGCCGCCGCCAAAGCGCCTGCCGGGGCCGTGGGCGGCGCGCTCGGTGAATTCGCCGCTGACGCGGGCCGGCGAAAGACCTCGATCCGCGCCTCCGTCCCGAGGCCAAACCAGACTTCCCGCACGCCGGCCAGGGCGTGGGCGCGGAGCTTGGTGCGGTCGTAATCGCGGCTGGTCACGCAGACTTCGCCGACCAACTCCGCCGTGCGGGGACGCTCCTGCCAGAAGTTCTCCGCGCGTCCCCGGACGACGGCCAAGTCCGGCTCCGGCTCGGAATCCTGGCAGGTGATCGGCTGCTCCGGGCGGATGTGCCAGCCGGCGGGCGGGGCCGCTGGCAGCAGGCGAAGGAGGCGCAACGCCCGGCCACTGTGGAAAGGGAACTTTGAGGTTTTCGGGAAGACCTGCCATAAAGCCGTTCCGTGTTTTCGGGAGGAGACCCAGCTCGCCCAAGGTCCGGCAGGCCCGAACGGAAAGCGGCCAGAGCTGCGGCCCGCCTGCTGCGGGCTGTCGTGCTTCAGTCGCCGTCATGGGCGAACCGGGCACGGTCAGATCGCCAGCGGCAAGAAACGCTTCGCGGCGATAGTCTCCGACACCGACCGGTCAGGCGGCCCGCCCCGCCGGACAACTGCCCCGCCGCGCCCGCATCATTCCTGCTCCGTCACCGTGTCGTAGAAGCGGAGGATGTCGCCTTTTTCGCCTTTGAGTTCGGCTTCCTTGAAGCGGATGGCGGCGCGCGGGTGCTGGTTGAGCAGGCCGGTCAGCAGGTAGGGCAGGTCGTAGCCCCAGAGCAGCCGCTGGCGCATCGGCTCGACGTGGTTTTGCACGCAGTCGAGCACGGGGCGCAGATCGTATTTCGGGTTGTGGAGAAAGCCGATGAGCAGCTCCATTGGACAGTTGCCCGCGCCCCGGCCCAGGCCGGCCATGGTGGCGTCAAGGAAGTTGGCGCCCATGACGATGCCCTCGATGGTGTTCGCGTAGGCGAGTTGCAGGTTGTTGTGCATGTGGACGCCCACCTCCTTGCCGGTGGGCTTGCAGTAATGCAGGTATTTCTTCACCAGATAATGCACCTGCTCGCTGTAGAGCGCGCCAAAACTGTCCACGACGTAAATCGCTTTGGCCTCGGAGGTGGCGAGCATCTCCAGGCCTTCGTTCAACTCGCGGTCCGGGACCGTCGAGGCGGCCATCAGGTTCACGGTCGTCTCGTAGCCCTTGTCGTGGGCGTCCTTGACCATGTCGAGCGCGGTGGGAATCTGGTTGATGTAGGTCGCCACGCGGATCAGGTCGAGGACGCTTTCCTTCTTCGGCGGGATGTCTTCGTGGTAATCGCACCGCTCGGCGTCGGCCATGACGGCGAGTTTGAGGCCGGTGGGGTTCTCGCCGACGATGCGCCGGAGGTCTTCTTCCCGGCAGTATTTCCAGCAACCGTGCTCGCCCTGCTTGATCCCTTGGCGCGAGGCTTTGTAGCCGACTTCCATGTAATCAATGCCGGCGGCGACGCAGGTGTCGTACACCGTCTTGACGATCGCGTCGTCGAAGTGGTGGTTGTTCATCAGGCCGCCGTCGCGGATGGTGCAGTCCAGCACCTTGATTTCCGGTCGGTAGGAGAGCCAGCGGCTCGCGGCGTTGTCCTTCGGTTTTGCGCTCTTTGCGGTCATGTGTCGTGGTCGAACCATCGGTTCGCCCCTGATTGTTCTGAAAGCGCGGCCAAAGGAACAGCAGAAAAAACCGCGGGCGTCGGGAACGTCCCGGCTGGGCCGGCGCCGGGCCGGCCTCAAGTTCGGAGTTGTCCGCTGCCGTAGCCGATCCACTTGTAGCTGGTCAACTCCTCCAGCCCCATCGGGCCGCGCGCGCCGATCTTGTCGGTGCTGATCCCGATCTCGGCGCCCATGCCGAATTCGCCGCCATCGGTGAAGCGCGTCGAGGCGTTCCAATAGACCGCCGCCGAATCCACCTCCGCCAGAAACCGCCGCGCCGCCGCCTCGTTCCGGGTGACGATGCTGTCCGAGTGGGCCGAACCGTAGTGGTTGACGTGCTCAATGGCCTGCTGCACGCCGTCCACCACGCGGACGTTGAGAATGGCGTCGTTATATTCGGTGAAGAAGTCCTGGTCGGTGGCCCGCCGGATTTCGGATTTCGGGTTCGGAACTTCGGATTTCAAAATCGCCTCGGCCTCGGCGTCGGCGCGCAACTGCACGTGTCTCTCGCCGAGCCGCGGGCCGACTTTCGGCAGGAACGCCCCGGCGATTTTCCGGTCCACCAGCAGCGTTTCCATCGCGTTGCAGACGGCGGGGCGCTGGCATTTGGCGTTGAGCACGATGGCCTCCGCCATCGGCAAGTCGGCGTCGCGGTCCACGAAAACGTGGCAGACGCCTTTGTAGTGTTTAATCACCGGCACCTTCGAGCACTCGGCCACGGCGCGAATCAGCCCCTCGCCGCCGCGCGGCATGCAGAGGTCCACGTACTGCGTCAGCGACAGCAAGGCGGGGATGGCTTCACGGTCGCTCGTGGGCACGACCTGGATGGCGTGGTCCGGAAACCGCGGCAACGCCCGCCGGCCGGCGGCAATCAGGACGCCGGCAATGGCCTGATTGGAATGCAGCGCCTCGCGGCCTCCGCGCAGGAGCGTGGCGTTGCCGGATTTGAAGCAAAGCCCCGCGGCGTCCGCCGTCACGTTCGGCCGCGATTCGTAGATGATCACGATGACGCCGATGGGCGTGCTCACCTTGCGCAAGCGCAGCCCGTTGGGCCGCACGCGTTCGTCGAGAATCCGTCCGACGGGATCCGGCAGCGCGGCAACTTCGCGCAGCCCGGTGGCCATGGCAGCGATGCGTTGGGCGTCCAGACGGAGGCGGTCGAGCAACGCGGCGGAGAGTCCCGCGGCCGCGCCGGCGGTCATGTCCTGGTCGTTGGCGGACTGGAGGGCGGGGGCGTTCTGTTCGAGCGCGTCCGCCATCGCCAACAGGCAGGCATTCTTCTCGGCCGGGGCGAGTCGGGCGAGGTCGCGCGACGCGGCCTTGGCCTGTTGCGCCAAGTGCGTCATCTGTTCCAACAGGATCACGGGGAGAAGTTAGGGCAAGCCCAGCGAGTTGAAAGCGGGAAGTTCTGCCGCGGCGCCTTGGCGGATCCATCGCGGGCTAGCACCTCGTTCCCGGCGAACAGCTCACAATGGAGCAAACTTGGCCTTCACCCGGGCGCGGGACCGGCGCCAGCGCGGGCCCAATACCAACACGCTCCCGCCCAGCAGCCCAAGGGTGACAACCGACGGCTCCGGCACCACGACATGGAGGGAAAAACTCTGTAGGCCGATTAAGCTCGGTGGCGGGAACGTTGGCGGTGGAGGACCCAGCCACGACAGCGGACCAACATTGAACACCGACGATTCTCCAATGTGAGCGCCAGGCCGGTTCGCCTCAGGGAACGTCGGCCCGTCGCTGGCTCGCCAGGCCACAATTTGGACTGTGGCCGTGCCGTAAGCCGGCACTACCGGCACGCTAACGCCTACTGGTCCAAAATACCCAGGGCTTGTGTCTGAAAATGGAACTGGCAATCCGATTGGCTGGAGACTGCTTCCCGGCGTGGCCGCGTAGAGCTGCACCAAGAATCCAGACCCAGTCAAAGGAGTCATACCGTCAACGTCGTAGATCGGCGCCGTCCACCCATCCCCAAAATTGGCGAAACGCAACGTACCCTGACCTGAAACGCTGGAAGTCAGAACGAACCCTACAGCCAACCGTGTAGCAGCCGTACCGATCCCCCGCCAGATTCCGTGTGCAGTTCTCATGGTGATGTTGACTTGAATGCGAAGCGGCAACTATGGCCCTGGTTTGATTGACCCGATCCAATCCGACCAAGCACGTCCAGCAGTGTTCGTGGCAAAGCCTTGAATCGTCCAGAAGCGCTGGTTGTCAGCGGGGTCCACAGTCGAATACGAATAGTCACCCCATTGGATAACGCTGTAAATGCTGTCGACGTAAGCGCTACCCGCCTGTGCGAGTACTGGATGAGCCAGCACCTCACCACCGGCCTGCCGCCCCGTATAGAATGCGCTGATATAGTTACTCGCGCTAGCAGTTTGGTGAAAAACAAATTTGTCTTTGAAACCTTTGAGGGTGGGCAATGTCTGAAACCGGATGCGTGGAAAACCTCAAGCCCAGCCGGACTTTTTGACGGTGATCAACCTCAACCAATGCG
>JAJXZI010000232.1 GCA_021780115.1 bacterium
CAGCGACTGGCGGCAGGACCCGCACGCCCACGCCCTGTTCGCGCGCCTGGAACCGGAGTCGCGCGGCCTGAAGGTCAACAAGCTGTATAGCGTCAGTGATTCGCCCGCCGACACCATCATCGACATCGCGGCCACCTTCGGCGTGGACACCGTCGTGCTGGGCGGCAGCCGGCGCGCGACCCTGGTGAACCTCCTCAAGGGCAACGTTGTCGCGAAAGTGGCGGCGAACCTGCCGGAGTCCATGCACTTGATCGTGATCGGCTGAGGCGTGCCGCCCCGCAGGCCGGAACAGCGGCCGGCGCGCTGCTCCCAGTGCGCGTTTTCCGCCTCCCGTTTCCCGCACCGCGCAACAGACTTCCGCCGCAGCCACGCCGAGCTTGCGTCCCGCCGCGCCAATCGCTATCCCGCTCGCATGGATTCCCGCGAAGCCTTCGTCGCCTTGAACCTGGTCGAGCACGTCGGGCCGGTGCGCGTCCGCCAACTGCTCGAGCACTTCGGTGACGCGACGGCGATCCTGCGCGCGTCCCGGCACCAACTCGCGCAGGTCCGCGGCATCGGCGCGGACACCGCCGCGGCGCTCGCCGACTGGGAGCAGACCGTGGACTTGAGCGGCGAACTCCAGCGCATCCGCGATTTCGGCTGCCGCGTCCTCACGCAGGCGGACGAGGAATACCCGGAGTTGCTCCGGCAGATTTACGACCCGCCGGTCGTGCTCTACGTCAAAGGCCAGTTGACGCCGCAGGACAAGAACGCCGTGGCCCTGGTCGGCGCGCGGATGACCACCCACTACGGCCTGGAAGCGGCGCGCAAGCTCGGCTACCAACTGGCCTACGTCGGCGTCACGGTCGTCAGCGGCGGCGCGCGGGGCATCGACACCGCGGCGCACCAGGGCGCGCTCAGCGCCAAAGGCCGCACGGTGGTCGTGCTCGGCACGGGCATCAACCTGGTGACGCCGCCGGAGAACGCGGAGCTGTTCGAGCGCATCGCGGCCCACGGCGCGGTCCTCACCCAGTTCCCCTTCAACCGGCCGGCCGATAAGCAGTCGTTCCCCATCCGCAACCGCATCGTCGCCGGTCTGACGCTCGGCACGGTGGTCGTCGAAGCCACGCTCACCAGCGGCGCGCTCATCACGGCGAACTTCGCCACCGAATATGGCCGCCAGGTCTTCGCCGTGCCGGGCCGCATTGATTCGCCGCGCAGCAAGGGCTGCCACGACCTGATCAAGAAGGGCGCCAAGCTCTGCGAAGGCGTCGAGGACGTTCTGAGCGAGTTCGAATACCTCTTCCCCGCCAGCAATCGCCCGCCGTCCGTGAGCGACACCGGCGTGCTGCCGGCGCTGGCCCTGTCCGAGAACGAGCAGAGAATTTACGACGCGCTGGGCGCCGAGGAGACGAGCATCGACGACGTGATCCGCCACAGCGGCCTGCCCAGTTCGGCGGTGAGCGTGGCGCTGCTGAGCCTGGAAATGAAGCGGGCGGTGAAGCAGTTGCCGGGAAAGCTGTTCGTGCGCAACCGCTGAGTTCGCGCGGCGTCCGCGGCCTCAGCCGAGGTTCTGGGCGACTCGTTTCTTGAACTCCTCCGGCGTGAGCTTCCCGCTCGCCGCCGCGTCGATGTCGGACTTTTTCACCTTGAACGTGAGCCGCGCCGGCGGGCCTGGATCGTTGGGGCCGGCGATGGTGACGAGGACGCATTCGCTCTCCTTGCACTGCCGGATGTTCTTCGCCTCGGGCAGCACCGCCAGCACGGCGGCCACCAACGCATCCACCTTCGCTGGGTCAAACTCGACTGGGGCACCACCGGGAGGCGGCGCCGACGGCGGGATGCCATAGCGTTGGCGGAAGGCGTCCACTACGGATCGAGGCGGCATGCGCGGCATGGGCGGAACGGTCGAAGCCTCCGGGGGCTGCACGCCCCAACTCGTCACAACCGCCGCCTGCTGTTCGTCGCTCAAGCCCGGCCCGTTTTGCGGGCCTTCGATTTCCTTCTTCGCCCGCTCCCAGGCCGAGCCGGTCGGCTTCTCCGTTTTCCGGGTCGCCGCCTGCCCGTCGGTCGCCAACGGAAAGCCCACCCGGTAGCTGAAGAGCGCGCCGAAATCCTCCACGTACATCGGTTGGCCCTCCGGTTGGTCAAACACGACCAGCGGGATGCCCATCGCTTGGCGGGGGCCGTCGCCGCCCGCGCGGCCAACCGCCTCGCGCAGCAGTTTGTCCATGATGCGCAGGTCTTCCAGCCACTGGGCGCGCGTCTCGGTCGTCATCGGCTGGGTCACGACCAGCGCCGGCGGGCTGGCCCCGTGGAACGCGAAGCCACCCCCCACGCCAAAGCCGCCCATCCCGCTCATACCGCCGCCCATCCCGCCCATGCCGACCGCGCCAGCGGGCGGTGGGGTTGGCGCCGGAGGCGCGGGAGCATTCGCCGACGGCAGAGCCGGCCCCGGGAATATCCCCGTCGGCGGAGCCGGCGCGGGTGATGGACCATTCCCGGTCGGATCCGCGGCGGGCGAACTGCTTTCGCCAGTCGTGTCAGCGGGCAGTATTTGAAGCGAAGCCCCGAGCATCAGCGCCGGGATCAGGAGGGCCAGTGTCGTCGTTTTCATGAGCATTCTTCCTTGGGTTTGTGGGTTCAGTTGCGAGGCGGGGCGCTGTTGGACTGCGCATCGGCGGCGACGAGGTGGTAGAGATCCTGCCGGGTCGCCTGGAACTCGTCCTGGGCATGGACCGCGACGGTCTCGACGTCCCGGCGCAGGCTGGCGTAATCCACGAGCCGCTGGGTCTCCAGCCGGCCAATCACTTTGCTGATCGCGTCCTGGTACGCCTGCTGGCGCACCGATTGGTCGGCGGCGAATTGCGTGAACTCGGTCTGGAGTTCGCGCCGCAGTTCAGCCCGAAGCTCCCGCGCCAGTTCGGCGCGCAGCGCAGTGGCGTCCGGGACCGCGGGTGCCGTGAGCCGGGCCAGGCCAAAACCCAGACCGGCCACGACCCCGGCCGCGACCGCCCACCGCAGAACCGGCATCAGCGAAACCACGCGGCGCGTCCTTGCCGGTGCGCGCCGGCGTTCGGGCAGCGGCCACGCCCGCAACGCCTGACGCACGCCGCGCCCCGCCTCCACCTGGGTGCGGCACCCGGCGCACGATTCGACGTGCCGCGCGATTTCGGTTCGCCGGTCCGGCGCGAGTTCTTCGTAGAGGAATTCCACCAACTCTTCCTGGTTCGGATGGTTCATAGCAGCACGCTTTCTTTCGTCGGCCCGGCGGGTTGGGCCGGGCGCTCCGGGTCGTCCTTCAAAATCGGTTTCAGCCGCCGGCCCAATTGCGTCAGCGCGTCGGCCAGGCGCGATTTCACCGTGCCTTCCGGGATGTCCAGCACCGCGGCGATCTCCCGGAGTTTGAGTCCCTCGTAATCGCGCAACACGATGACCGCCCGGTGCGTCTCCGGCAGGCGCAACAGCGCGTCGCGCACCAACTCCGCCCGCTCCTGCCCGAGCAGTCGCTCGTCCGGCGCCGGCTCGCCGGCCGCCAGCGCCGGGCCGTCGTCCGCTTCCTCCTCCAGCGGGCACTCGCCCCGGCGGACGATGCGGCGCACCTCGTCGTGACACAGGTTCAGCGCGATCCGCCACAACCAGGTCGAGAACCGGCGCCCCGGCTGGAAGCGATGGCGATTCGCGAACACCCGGACAAACGTCTCCTGCGCCAGGTCCTCGCCGCCCTGGACGTCGCCGGTCATGCGGATGCACAAGCGCCGGACCGGCTCTTCCCACCGCCGCACGACTTCGGCGAACGCCTCGGGGTCGTCGTGCCTCTGCACCCGCCACATCGCCTGCTCATCGGTGACGCCGGATCGGGATGGGAACAGTGTTGCCAGCCAACTCATTCGGGCCTTGTCGTTCGCGGTCGCTGCCTCGGGAACAGGCCTTCGACACGCGCGCCGAAGCGGCCGTTCATTGGGTGATACGCCCGGGCGGGCGGTTTGGTTCGAAAAAAACGCGC
Source organism: bacterium (assembly GCA_021780115.1). Classification (GTDB taxonomy): domain Bacteria; phylum Verrucomicrobiota; class Verrucomicrobiia; order Limisphaerales; family JAJXZI01; genus JAJXZI01. Next base: position 3,986 of record JAJXZI010000232.1, read on the forward strand.
GGAGAGTGACTCAAATTCGAGGGCGCGGAGGTTGAAAAGAAAACGGTGGCCGAGGTGATGGAGGAATTGCTGGCCGCCAAGCGCGCCGGTGATTGCGGATGATCTGCGCGGGTTGACGGCGTCCAACTTCGCGACGGCGCCGTGCTCATGGCCCGGGCATCACTCCGAAGGCCAACGCGCCCTCCTCGGCGTGAGCGTCGCCCTCAGTGAAGCCGGGTCCATTGGCACGCCTTCTTCCCAAGCCTGGTCCAGCGCGGCCTGGGCGGCGTCACGTTCCTCGTCAGCGACGATTTTCCCGGCCTGGGTGAGCGCGCGGCTGGTGTCGAGGTATTCGGGAACGGTGGAGTTGTTCCAGTTGGCGAAGTCGGCGATGAAGTCAAGGAGGGCGGAGCGGAGTTCCACGCTCCGTTTCAGGCCGGCCCGGCGCCCCGCGTGGCCGCAAATGTGTGTTGCGTTTCGGCACGGCCTTGGTTGAATCGTGTCCATGCGCAACACTCATCGCTTCGGTGTCGCCACCGGCCTTTGTGCGGCCGCCCTCGCGACGTTCAACCTCCACGCCCTCGCCGCCGAGGGCTACAAAGACACCCCGATCATCCCCGGCCAGAAATGGCACGTTCACGATTCCGACCGGCCGATGGCGCCGGTCATCACCCCGGCGGAAACCTTCAGCCTCGGGGCGCCGCCGCCCTCGGACGCCCTCGTGCTCTTCGACGGCAAAGACCTCGCGAACTGGGTTGGCGATAAAGGCGCCGCGCGGTGGAAGGTCGAGAATGGCTACATGGAGGTCGCGAAGGGTACCGGGGCCATCCGGACGCGCGGGGCGTTCGAGGATTTCCAACTCCACCTGGAATTCGCCACGCCGGCGGAGGTCCACGGCCACAGCCAGGAACGCGGCAACAGCGGCGTGTTCCTGCACGGGCGCTACGAAATCCAGGTGCTCGATTCCTTTGAGAACCCGACCTACGCCGACGGCCAATGCGGGGCGATCTACGGCCAGTGGCCGCCGCTCTTCAACGCCTGCAAGAAACCCGGCGAATGGCAGTCCTACGACATCGTCTTCCAGGCCCCACACTGGGACGACGCCGGCAAGCTGCTCAAGCCGGCGTACGTGACCGTGATCCAGAACGGCGTCGTGATCCACGACCACCGGGAAATCCTGGGCGCCACCGGCCACCGCGTCCTGCCCAAGTACTCCCCCTATCCCTCGCACGGGCCGATTGAGTTGCAGGACCACGGCAATCCGACGCGCTTCCGCAACATCTGGCTGCGCAAGCTGAACGAGTCCGAGCAGCCGTAGGCGCTGCCGCCGCTGCCGCCGCGCTTGGGCCGCCCCCTGAAAACGGTGCTCGTCCCGCTGGCCGCCGGGTTTGCCTTGGTGGCCGGCCGGGCGTTGGCCGGCGACACTTGGCCGCAGTTCCGTGGGCCCGACGGCGACGGCCATTCCGACGCGCGCGGCCTGCCGCTGACGTGGAGCGAAACCAACCACGTGACTTGGAAAATCCCCGTTCACGGCAAGGCGTGGTCGTCGCCGGTGATCTGGGGAAAGCAAATCTGGCTCAGCACGGCGACGGCGGACGGACGCGAGCTATTCGCCGTGTGTGTGGACCGCGACAGCGGCAAGATTCTCCGCGACCTGAAGCTCTTTGACGTCGAGACGCCGCAGTACTGTATTCCGTTCAACTCCTACGCCTCGCCCACGCCGGTGATCGAGGAGGGCCGCGTGTACGTGACCTTTGGAGCGCCGGGCACCGCGTGCCTCGATACCACGACGGGCCAGAAGCTTTGGGAGCGCCGCGACTTCGTGTGCAACCACTACCGCGGCGCCGGCTCGTCGCCCGTTCTCTACGGCAACTTGTTGCTCCTGCACTTCGACGGCAGCGATCACCAGTTCGTGGTGGCGCTGGACAAGCGCACCGGGAAAACGGTCTGGCGCGTCCAGCGGTCGCTCGACTACAAGGACCTCGACCCTGACGGCAAACCGGAGGCGGAAGGCGATCTGCGCAAGGCCTTCGCCACGCCCCAGGTCGCCACGCTCGACGGCCAACCCACGCTCATCAGCCTCGGCTCGAAGGCGGCCTACGGCTACGACCCGCTCACCGGCCGGGAACTGTGGCGCGTCGAAGAACGCACCAGCTACTCCGCCAGCACGCGGCCGGTCGTCGGGCACGGGCTGGTCTTCTTCCCCAGCGGCTGGTCGCAGGGCCAGTTACTGGCCGTGCATCCGGGCCGGAACGGCGCGGTGGTGGACGCCAATGCCCCGCCGCGCGACCCGCCGGACGGCGGCCTGCGCGTGGTCTGGAAGACCAAACGCAACGTCCCGAAGAAACCGTCGCTGCTGCTGGTGGGCGATCTGCTGTTCACGCTCGACGACGGCGGCGTGGCCAGTTGCCTCGAAGCCGCCACCGGCCAGGAAGTCTGGCGCGAACGCGTCGGCGGCAACTACTCCGCCGCGCCGCTGCTCGCCGAGGGCCGGATTTATTTCTTCAGCGAGGAAGGCAAGACGCCGGTGATCGAAGCCGGCCGGCAGTTCCACGTTCTCGCCGAGAACCAACTCCCCGACGGCTTCATGGCCTCGCCCGCGGTGGCCGGCCACGCGCTGTTTCTCCGCACCCGCACCTGTCTCTACCGGATCGAGCAGTGAACCGGAGAATGCCCGGCGGGCCGCCGGAAGCGGGTCGCAGCCCGGAACGCAGCGGGGTGCGCCGCGCTCGGACGGAACCGCTCAAGGCAGGGTGACGGAGCGATAGAACCGCTGCGGTCCGAAAGGAACGTTGGTGTCGAGGAACTCGAAACTCGCGCTCGTCGCCAGCACCGTCGCCAGCGAGTGCCAGACTGGAAAACCCTCGGCCGCCTCGACCACGTAGCGGCGGTCCTGCTCGCCGTCGAGCACCAACCGGACGCCCGCGCCGGGCGACCACGCCGCGCCCCGGAGCCGCGCGGGCGTCGGCGGGCCGGGCGGCACGAACTCGAAGCTGCCGATCACCACCTCCACCTCGTTGCCGTCCGTCGGCGCGGCCCCGTTGTTGAGCCAGAGGTTGAGGCGCACGTTCTCATCGCCGGTCTGCGGCACCGCCCGCGCGTAGGTCCAGGAGCGGATGAGGTTCGTCCCCGGCACCGGCGAGTAGGCGCCGCGCTGGCATTGGAAAACGATCTGGTTCGACTGCCAGAGAAAGGTCGGCGTCGCGTTCGTGAGGCCCGCCGGCACGGCGAAGCGCACCAGTTGGCCCGGCGGGCTCCAGGGTTGCACGACGAACTGCGCGTTGTTCGGGTCCGCCGCGTTGCTCCAGCGCGAGCACTCGACGTCAATCTCCCGATGGGTGTAGGCCGGATCGTCGCTCCAGGTGAACAGGCCGAGCACGGCGCTGGGATCCAGGTTGTCCACCCGACTTGCCAACGCAAAGCGGTAGCTCCCGAAACCAAAGGTCCGCGCCGAAACGATCTCGGCGCATTGCCACTGGCCGGATCGGTTCGTGATCCGCAAGTGCAGCCGGCCCTGTGGATCCAGCCACACGTTGTTCGTGCCGTCGGAGAAATAATTCGGCCCCGGTCCGACGCGGCCGGCGCTGGACTTCACCCACCAATCGTAACCGGCGAACGAAAGCCAGCGCACGCCGGGCTGGGGCCGGGTGACGACCGCGCTGGCGGCGGCCTGCGCGAAGACATTGGCCGGCAGGTCGGCGAGACCTTGCGCGCAAGGCTGGGTGTAGTTTGTGCCGACCAGCAAGGCCGCGATCCGCGTGGCGAGCTGGTCGGTGCCGCCCGTGGTGATGTCGGCCGTCCAGGTTCCGTCCGCCTGGATCGGCGTCAGGGATTGCGCGCAACTGGGCTTCGACCACCACCCGGCGCCGGGCACGTAGATGAACACCGCGACGCGGTGGTCGTTCGGCCCCGCCTCCCGGACGACGCCGCGCAGGGCGTCGAACGAGCCGTACGGCGGCAGATGGGTGATTTCGAGCGAGGGCGCGGCGGCGCCGAGGCAGATCCTCCAGCCGAGTAACAACGCCGCCAGCGCACGCCCGGCGGCGGGTGCTGCAACGCAACTCAGCGATCCGCGATGGGAACGGGTTAATCTTTTCACCATGTCACCTTTGGTTGTTACGCCACGCACGGCACCGCCAGGTCCGTCATCAGCCGCAACCCGGGCGGCGCCCGCAGCAAGCGCGGCACGGCATTTACCAGCGCGGCCACGGTCGCCTCGTCCCCGGCCACGCCGCCGGGCAGCACGAGATGCAACGGCGGGTCGCCTTCGATCTGGATCGCGTCGCGCGGCTCCGGCGCGTCCAGGCACATGGTCAAATCCAGCGTCAGACACACTTTGCCGCGCACGCTCGCCTCCGCCCGTTGATGCAGGCCGCACGTCTGGCCTTTCGACACCGCTACGTGCGGCGTGCGGAGGTCGCGCCGCGCCACCAGCGCGTCGCCGGTCTCGACCAAGCGGGTGATCTTCCAGCGCAGACAATGGGCGATCAACGCCAACGACTCCTTGAGTCCCGCATGGCCGGCCTGCCCCGCCTGGAGCCGCCGCCGGAACACCGCGGGCGCCAGACCGCTGCCGATCTTCCGCTGCAATGACGCCCGCCGCGTCGAGGCATTCACCACGCGCTGAACATGCACCGCGCGGACTTCGCGGCACACCCCGGTCAGGCACACCGCCAGCACGTCCATGACGAACCCCGGATTCACTCCCGTGGCGACCACACGAGCGCCCGACGCCCGGCAGACGCGGTCCAGGCGTTCGGCCAGCTTCGGCTCGCGCCACCGGGGAAAGAGCAGTTCCTCGCACGACGACACCACGCTGATGCCGCGCCGCGCCATCGGTTCAATTTGGGAAAAAGCCTCCCGCACCCGCGACACGGCCGTGTGCAGCACCACGTCGGGCTGCGCCGGCAACTCGTCGAGCGAGCGGCACACCGTCCGGCCGCGCAGGTTCCGTGTGAGCGTCCATTCCCCCAAGTCCCGGCCGATCTTCGCGGGATCGATGTCGATGCCACCGACGACCTTCGCCCACGGCTTGGCCGCGGCAAGTCTGAGGGACTCCAGCCCGATCGGCCCCAACCCGAATTGCGCGACTTTGATTTTCATCTGCGAACTTCCCCGCCGCGCCGATGGTCAACAGCGCGGGGGCCTTTGGCAAACGAAACCGCTCGCCGGGGGGAGCGGCATTCTTGGACCTCCGGACGCCGGCGACGCCACCGCGGGCACTCACCTTCCGGGGGCGCGTGAACTCTCCTCGACCAGGTGGGAGAACAGCTTCGCCTTCCGCGAAAGTCCCGGCTCCCGGTCGAGCTGCTTCACCGTTGCGGACAGCCGGTGCGTCCAGTTGGTGGGCGCGGCGGACCCGGGCGTGTTGAACCGGTCCGCCTGCGCGAAAACGTCCGTGAGCAGGACCACCGCCAGCCAGGAGTTGGATTCCAGCACGGCGCGCAAGTAACCGGCGTGCAGCCGGTCGGTGAATGCGCGCGGCGGTTCCTCGTCCTTCAGCCCGGCAAAGTCCAGCATCGCCCGCAACTCGCGCCGGCTGGCCTCCGGCTGGCGACCCGCGTCAAGATTCTGCCAGGCCTCGGCCCAGGCGGCGGCCAGGGGCGGATGATCGTGCGTCGCCGGCTGCACCAGCGAGAGCCGGGGATACGTTTTGGGATCGGCGTAGGCGCCGTCGAGGTCCCGGAGAAAAGCCGGGATTCGGAACCCCGGGATGCCCAAATTCTGGAGCGTCGGCGCCACGTAATCCGGCACCACGCCGAGGTCTTCCGCCACCACGGTGGTGTCACCCGAGGCCTCCAGCACGACGCGGAGGATTTGCTCGCCTTGCTGGCGGTTGGCCGCTTGGTGTTCGGGGGTGTCGTCGGCAAACGGCAGGAAGCGGGGCAACCGCCCGCCGGTCCTCGCGGCTGCCTCGTGTTCACCCAACGGGAGGAATTCGGCGTTGTGGTCGGGCGTCCACGGGAACGAGTAAAGCCGGAAAAAGCCCAGCACGTGGTCGATGCGGTAAAGGTGGAAGACCTTCCGGAGGTTGCCGACACGGGTGCGCCACCAGTCGAAATGGCGTCGGCGCAGTTCGTCCCAGCGGTAGATCGGGATGCCCCAGTTCTGGCCCCACTTCTCGGTGAAGGGATCGACCTTGAACACCTTTTCCGGCGGCGCCCCGCCGCTCCAGTCGAGGTCGAAGACCGCGCGATTGGCCCACACGTCGGCGCTGTGCCGGCCGACGCCGAACGGGATGTCACCCATCAGAAAGACCGACTTCGCGGTGGCGTAGTCTTTGAGCGCCCGCCACTGGCTGAAGGCGAGCCACTGGACGTACATGAAAAAAAGCTGCTGGCGCATCAGCCGATCGCGGTGGTTTTCCGGCAACGAGAGCAGCCAAGTCCGGGCGGAATGCACCGCGCGCTGTTCGGCCGGCCAGCGCTCCCAGACCGGGGAGTCGCCGTTCACTTCCATCAGCACGCGGAACAGCGCGTAGTCGGCCAGCCAGTCGGCGTTCTCCGCCAGGAAGGCGCGGAACTGCCGGGCGCGGTCGGTGCCCGCGTTGAAGTGGTGCCGGAGGAAGCTCGCGAACGCGGCGTCGAGCAAGGCGCGCTTCAGCGCCTTGACCTTCCCGTAGTTCACCGGGCCGCGGCGCAACGCGGCCCGCAGCGCCGGCGGCGCAAGCGCGCGGAATCGCGCCGGCGCCAGATCCGGCAGGTGCTCCGGGGACACGGCCAGCGTGCTCGGCTCGAGGGCCAGCGAACTGATGGCGTTGTACGGGCTGTTGTCGCCGCTGGTTTCGTTGATCGGCAGGATTTGGAAGAGACCCAGGCGATGGCGATGGCACCAGTCAATCATCTGCCGCACGCCCTCGGTATCGCCGATGCCGAGGTCCTCTTCCGTGCGGATGGCGGAAACCGGTTCGAGGACGCCGGCCAGCTTGTGTGCGGGGCTTAATTTCATGGGCGCATCGGCGCTGACAAGGCCGGATGCCGGGCCAGCTTGGGCCGAGACCCCGCGTCGCGTCAATCCTTGCGCGGCGGCGCGGCTTCAGGGGGGTGCATCTTGACAGTTCTCCATACTTTGGGTGTTCGGTTTCTCATGGACAGGGTGAACGACGAGAGCTTCCGAGCAAACGCACCCTGAAAACACATGCGACAAGGGAACCGGCGCTGGCCCGGATCGAAGCCGAGGTGCTGGCTGAGGGTCGGAAATGGACCCGGAAACGCATGGAAGCCCGGCGGCAACAACGCGCGGACCCCCACGGCGCGGTTTTTCCCCCACAGCCAAAGACGGCGGACCCAGCGGCCCGCGCATCGGATTCATCGGGACACCGGCGCGGGGCGCGTTGACGTCCAGACGTGGTACTGGGGATGCTTGTTGCGCGAGCGCTGGGACCTGGCGGCGTATCAGCCACTGAGTCCGGGCTGGCCGCAACCACTGGCCTTCCCCCTGACGGGGACGACAGCGCATGAAGGCGCAGCGGCGCTGCGGCGCCAACCCGGACATCCGGCCGATGACCCCACGCTGCACACGCTGGCGCCAACCCTGGGTGCGCGGGCGGAGGAACCAACCCGAGAACGGCTCAAACACTCCGTGGCAGAACCGGCGGCCCACCGCGCCGGCAGCGAAGTGGGCGGGCTGATGTTGGAGGGTTGGATGGGGCGCCAGCGCGGGGGATGAGGACTTGGCGCCCCGATGACTGCGCTGCCGCTCGGGCTGGATCTTGCGCCTCACGATTTCCAGCGTCCTCTTCCTGCCGTGGCCAGCGGTCTCGACTCAAGCGGCGACGACTGTCACCCAGATCGCAGCGGCATTCGATCACAGCTTGTTTCTGAAGTCAGACGGCAGCGTCTGGGGCTTGGGGGGGGCGCCATCAGGCCAACGCAAATCATTTCCAATGGTGTCAGTGCGATTGCTGGTGGAAACACCCAGATTCTATATGCGAACCTGACCTGAATTGCCGGGCCTCCCGCCGACCTAGCGCAATTCCTTGAGCTTGAGATTGCGGAATTCGATCCGATAGCCCTCGGCCTCCAGCCCCACGTGGCCGCTCGCCAGTCCGCACGCGTCAAACTGGCACGTCACCGCGCCGTTGACCCAGAGCGTCAGGGTCCGGCCGCGGGCCGTCACCTCGAACGTGTTCCATTCCCCGGCGGGTTTCACGCGCATGTCGGTCACCTGCTTCTGGAGGCTGAAGAATTTCCTTTTGCCCTCGACGGTCGGAGTCTCGCCGAAAAGGTAACCGTCCTTCGCGTCGCCGAACTGCGCCTGGTGCCAGATCGCGCCGTCGCGGGAATTGCGCACGTAGGCGCCGCTGTTGTAGCCCGTCTTGCCCTCGATCTTCGTGTAGCAAAACTCGAAGTGGAAGATGGCGTCGCCGTATTCTTTCTCGGTGAGCAGCATCTCGTGGCCGCCGTCGCCATCGCAGATCAACACGTTCCGCGCGGTGTCCACGTGCCACTGCGCCCGGCCGAGCGGGCGGCCGGGCGGCACGGTGACACGATACCAGCCCTGCAAATCGGCCGGTGGCATGAGGTCCGTCCATCCCGCCGGATCGGCGTTCAACGCCGCCGGCGTTTCGTCCGCGGCCGCGGCCTGGGGCAGCGGCGCGGTGACGGTGGCCAGGAGAAGCCAACTGGCGAGGCCGCCCGCGAAAGGAAAACGTTCGGGCTGGTGGGCGCGAAGGAATGACAATGATTTCGGCATGTCGGGAGTTAAACCGGCGGGCCGCGCGTTGGCAAGCCGCCGTCGCGTTGTATTTTCGCGAGGGTGCGCCGCCGGGCCTTCCCTCGCCCATCGCCGATTCGCCATCTTGGGCGCTTGCAATCCACCGTCCGCGCGGCCATGCTCACGCTGCAAGCTTTTCGAGGCGCGCCGCGCCTGCCGTGACCTATGAATAACAATCCGGAAACGGACCTTGATCTGGACAAACTGTTCCTGCCCGCCTGGGCCCAGGAGCCCGCCACCGCCAACCGCTACGCCAAATACGAAGGCCGCGGCGCCGACGACCGCCCGGAGCG
>JAJXZI010000212.1 GCA_021780115.1 bacterium
ACAAAAGCCCGTCGCGAGCCGAACGCGCGGCCTGCGGCGAGCCCGCCGGCCGATTTTCGGCCTTGGTTGGAGCAGCCGTTACCGCTGTTCCCACACCGAATTCCGAAAAACTCATCCACGAAAAAAAAGGCGGAACTGAAAATTTGCCCGAAATTCAACAGACTGCTAGAACCGGAATAACCCAACAGCATCACGTTCGCCCAGTTGACCGCTAGCGAAGGCATGTAGTACCAGTACGGGTTGCTCGCCGCATTATCATAGACCACGCCACTGCTGGCATAGGTCAGCGGTGTGCCCGTCAAGTTCAATTTCAACCGCCACCACTGTATCCCAGAACGATTCACTGTTGAGCCAGTCTCGTCTCCACCGTACGTGCCGCTTGTATTGTCCAACCCGACGTGCTGGCAGGTCCAAAGATAGCCATTCCTGATAACGCCTATCTGCAAACGGCTGGCCATCGCCGCAAACGTCGGCGTGTTGGTGCCGCCAAGCTGGGGGCCGCCGGCCGGGTTCAACCGCATCTGGCACCACGGCGTTGCCGAACAGTTCATGGTGGAACGGGTTTGAACTTCACTCGGCCCCAAGAGGCACACCACCGGCGACGGCCCAGCGCCAAGAGGGACCCGCCCAGCAGACCAAGGGCGAAAACCGACGGCTCGGGAACCACGACATGCAGCGAAAAACTCTGCAGCCCCACCAAGAATGCTGGGAGTGGGTCCGGCGGTGGCCCCATAGATGTCAGTGGGCCGACATCGAATGTTGCTGATTCTCCAATATGTGCTCCGGAGTGGTTGGCGGCTGCAAACGTCGGCCCGTCGCTGGCTCGCCAGGCCACGACCTGCACCGTAGCCGTGTGCCCGGCAGGCACCCCCGGAATGGCCACCTCAAGCGGCAGGAAATAGCCCGCTGCATCCCTGGTTGAGAAGGGGGTAATGGAGTCTGTTACGGGTTGCAATACACCTCCGGGCGCGGTGGCATAAAGCTCTGCCAGGAAACCCGACCCCGCCAGCGGCGTCGTGCCGTCCACGTCGTAGATTGGCGCATCTACCCCGATATCGGCACTGTTGGCGAAGACAAGATTCCCCTGACTCCAGGAACTGAACCCCCACAAGACCGCTAGTGTTAGAAGCAGCGCAACGGAGCCCCGGCCCCGAGCCCGGAATGCCTTCATAAACAAGCTCCCTCTCATCACATTATGGCGCCGGGCGTGTTCACGTTGGGGTTGAACCGGCCTGGTGCGGGCCCTGCACGGCCGCGGCTCCGCTGGGCGTGAGTTCGATGAGCGCCTGGGAGGAGGGCAGCCACTGGCCGTTGGACCAGCAATGCATGCCGCAACCCAACTCAGTGTACTGGTGGACCTCCTGAGTCACGGCACCAGTCTGGACGTTGGTCTGGGATTGGGTTGCGGCCAGGGCGCGCCAGAAGGGACCGCGATCCACGACCGTGTATTGGGAATCGGAGGACGTGATGGGCGTTTGTCCGCCGGCCGTCAGCGCCACAGTGAGCGTCACCAGGAAGAATCCAGCGCATTTCATGTTCGGAACGTCCGACAGGGCCGGACGAACTGCACCGCGCGTTCGCAACCATACACTTTGACGGATTAACGTCAAACACGGGGCACCGCCAGAGTGCGCCTTCCTCCGGCCCTCGTCACTTTACTTCCCCCCGCGCGTGCCACACTTTGGGGGGCCTATGACATGGCTGAATAGGATTTGGCTGGCGGCGCTGCCGCCGCTCGTCTTCCTGGCGACGCCCGCGGGCCTGGCCCGGCAGGCGCCGGACCCGGCGGAGGTCTATGCAATCATCCACACCAACCTCACGGGGATCACCGACGCGCAGTTGCAGACCGCGGCGGTGGACGGTCTGGTGAAAGAGCTCCAGCCGCGGGTCTGGCTGGTGGGCGAGGCCGCGGTCACCAACGCGGCCACCCGCGCGCCGGTGCTCCGCCAGGCGACCGTGTTCGACGGACCGGTCGCGTATTTCCGGATCGGACGCGTGGGGCCAGGACTCGCGCAGGATCTCCGATCCGCCTACGCCGCCATGGCCCGCACCAACGCGCCCGCGGGCCTCGTGCTGGATTTGCGGTTCGCGGACGGCGACGACTACCCGGCGGCAGCGGCGGTGGCGGACTTGTTCACCGCGAAGGCCCAGCCGCTGCTGGACTGGGGCACGGGTTCCGCGAGCGCGACCCAGAAGGAGGAGGCGTTGAAGCCCCCGGTGGCCATCCTCGTTAACCACCAGACGGCCGAAGCGGCGGAGGCGCTGGCCGCGATGCTGCGCGACGTGGGTGCGGGCCTGGTCATCGGTACGAACACCGCGGGCCGCGCCATGCGGACGGAAGATTTTCCGCTGAGCAATGGGCAGCGCCTGCGGATCGCCCGGACGGGCATCAAGCTCGGCAGCGGCGCGGTCCTCTCCGCCGCCGGCGTGGAGCCGGACATCCGGGTGGCCGTGAGCGCGCGGGATGAGCAGGCTTACTGGACCGATCCGTTCAAGGACCTGGCGAACACCAACCGGCCCACCGCGAGCGCCGACACTGCTTCGAGCAACGTGCCCGGCGCCACCAACCGGCCCCCGCGACGCCGAATCAATGAAGCGGAGCTGGTCCGCGAACGCCGGGAAGGCGTGGATCTCAGCCTGGACACCGGGCCGGATCGCGCGGAACCGGCACCGCGCGTGGTGCGGGATCCGGCGCTGGCGCGCGCGCTGGATTTGATCAAGGGCCTGGCGGTGGTGCGCCAGTTGCGCGGGCCGTGATTTGCCGTTGACTTTTCGCCCTCCGTCTCAATCTTCCCAGCCTTTATCCAGCATGAAAAGCGTCCTGTTCGTTTGCACCGGCAACGTTTGTCGCAGCCCGATGGCCGAGGGGCTGTTCCGCCGCGCCGTGGACGGCCGCGCCGAGTTTCGGGTCGCGTCCGCCGGGCTGGGGGCGGCGGACGGCCAGCCGCCCTCGCCCTTTGCCGTGCAGGCGCTGGCCGAGTTGGGGATCGACATCTCCGGCCTGCGCAGCCGCCTGCTGACGGCCGAGATGGTGCGGGGGGCGGATTACATTTTCGGCATGACGCACAACCACGTCGAAACGCTGATGACCCTCTACCCCCACGCCGCGGAGAAGACTTTCCTGCTGCGCGAGTTCGACGAGACGCTCGACACGTTCGAGAAGGACATCGGCGACCCCATCGGCGGCGCGTACGAAGTTTACGAACATTGCCGCGACCAAATTGAGCAGGGGATCGCGTCGCTGATGGGCTTCCTCGAGCAAGGCCCGCGGCCGGCGGCGCCGCTGCTGGCAACGGCCGGCCAACCGGTCCTCGCGCTGGGCGCGGACCACGCGGGTTTCGCGTTGAAGGAAGCGCTCAAGGCGCACCTGCAAAGCCAGGGCTTCCGGGTGACGGACCTCGGCACGCATTCGCCGGAACCGGCCGACTACCCGGATTTCGCCCAGGCGGTTGGTCGGGCGGTAACCACGCGCAAGGCGGATCTGGGGGTGCTGTGCTGCAAGACGGGCGTGGGCATGAGCATCGCGGCCAACAAGGTGCCGGGCATCCGCGCCGCCCAGGTGTTCGACGAGTCCACCGCGGCGCTCGCCCGCCAGCACAATGACGCCAACGTGTTGTGCCTGGCCGCCCAGAGCACGGCGCCGGACGCGGCGCGGAGGATCCTGGAAGCGTTTCTCAACGCCCGGTTCGAAGGCGGCCGGCACGAGCGCCGGGTGACCAAGGCGGAACGCCGTTCGCTGCCGCCCGATCTGCGGCTGGCGTTCGTGGATCCGGAGGTGGCCCTTGCCATTGAACACGAACGGCGGCGGCAGCAGGAGAACATCGAATTGATCGCCAGCGAGAACTTCACCAGTCCCGCCGTGATGGAGGCGCAAGGCTCGGTGCTCACGAACAAGTACGCGGAGGGGTATCCCCGCAAGCGCTGGTACGGCGGCTGCGAGCACGTGGACTCGTCCGAGCAACTGGCGATCGACCGGGCGAAGCAGCTTTTCGGCGCCGAGCACGCCAACGTGCAACCGCACTCCGGCAGCCAGGCGAACATGGCGGTCTATTTCGCCGTCCTCAAGCCGGGGGACAAGATGCTGACGATGGACCTGAGTCACGGCGGCCATCTCACGCACGGCAACAAGGTCAATTTCTCCGGCCGCTTCTTTGAGATTGTCCATTACGGCGTGCGTCGGGATGACGAGCGGATTGACTACGACCAACTGGCCGAGATGGCGCGCCAGCACCAGCCAAAGATGATCACCGTGGGTGCCAGCGCTTATCCGCGCAGCATTGACTTCGCCCGCCTGGGCGCGATCGCCCGCGAGGTGGGCGCGTATTTGCTCGCGGACATCGCGCACGTCGCCGGCCTGGTGGCGGCGGGGCTGCATCCCAACCCGGTGGCGCACGCGGATTTCGTCACGACGACGACGCACAAAACGCTGCGCGGGCCGCGTGGCGGGCTGATCCTGTGCGGCGAGAAGCACGCGAAGGAGATCGACTCGATGGTGTTCCCGGGCATCCAGGGCGGGCCGCTGGAGCACGTGATCGCGGCCAAGGCGGTGTGTTTCCGCGAGGCGCTCCGGCCGGAGTTCAAGACCTATCAGCAGCAAATCGTCAAGAACGCCCAGGCGCTGGCGCAGGGGATGAAGCACAACGGCTTCCGCTTGGTGAGCGGGGGGACCGACAACCATCTCATGCTGGTGGACGTGGGGACGCGCGGGTTGACCGGCAAGGATTGCCAGGCGGCGCTGGACGCGGCCGGCATCACCGTCAACAAGAACACGATCCCCTTTGAGACGCGCTCCCCGTTCCAGGCCAGCGGCATCCGGCTTGGCACGCCCGCCGTCACGACGCGCGGCATGAAGGAGCCGGAGATGGCGGCCATCGCGGACATGATCAGCGAGGTGCTGCTCGACCTCAAGTCGCTTGACACCGCGGGCCAGGTGCGCCAACGTGTGCGCGAACTGACTGCAAGATTTCCCTTGCCGTATTGACGGGCGATCGGCCGATTCCAAGTGGTGATCCATCCAGTTTGAACCGGGCAGTCGCTCAGTCGTCCAATGAACCATTGGGTGGTCGAACCACCCAAGCCCAGTCGCCCGGCAGGGCGGCGTTTTTGAAATTCAATCCTTTTGAGCTATGCCTAGAGTCAGCACGAAGAGAGCCGCCAAACCCAAGTCGGTGCGCACGAAAAAGCCGGTTGCGGAGCCACCCGCCATCGTCGCCGAGGAAACCACGGTGAACGAACCCGCCGCGGCCGTCGCGCCACCCGCCGCCGAGCCGGAACCCATCGCCGCGAAGAAGCCCGGCCGGACGCGGATGGCCGCGCCCGCGCCGGTGGAAGAAGCGCCCGCGGCGCCGCCGGACGAAGCGCCGCCCGTGGATGAGGCACCGCCCACGGCGGAGGAGCGGGGCTTTCCCGTGGTGGACGAAGCCGAGGCGCAGGCGGCGTCGGCCGTCCCGAGCGGCGAGTCCATTAACATCGCCAAGCTTCAGGCGATGTCCATGCCGGACCTGAACCAGATGGCGCGCGAGTTGGCCGTGGAGAACTTCGGCACCATGCGCAAGCACGAGATCATTTTCCACGTGCTGCAGAAGAACGCCGAGCGGGCCGGCATCATGTTCTCCGAAGGGGTGCTGGAGATCCTGCCCGAGGGTTTCGGTTTCCTGCGCTCGCAGAGCTTCAACTACCTGCCCTGCCCGGAGGACATCTACGTCTCGCCCTCCCAAATCCGGCGGTTCGACCTCCAGACCGGCGACCTGGTGACCGGCCAGATTCGCCCGCCCAAGGAAAAGGAGCGTTTTTTTGCGCTCCTGAAAGTGGAGGCCGTGGACCACGAGGATCCGGACAAGGCGAAGGAGAAGACGCACTTTGACAACCTGACGCCGCTGTTCCCCAACCGGCGGTTTCTCCTGGAAACCGCGCCGGACGAACTGAGCACCCGCGTCCTCGACTTGGTCTGCCCCATCGGCAAAGGCTCGCGCGGCCTCATCGTCGCCCCGCCGCGCACCGGCAAGACCGTGCTGATGCAGAAGGTCGCCAACGCCATCCTCAAAAACAACCCGGAGTCGTACGTCTTCATCCTGTTGATTGACGAGCGCCCGGAAGAGGTGACCGACATGGAGCGCAGTTGCCGCGGCGCGGAGGTCATCAGCTCCACCTTCGACGAGCCGCCGGAGCGCCATGTGCAGGTGGCCGAGATGGTCATCGAGAAGGCCCGCCGCATGGTCGAGCACAAGCGCGACGTGGTAATCCTGCTCGACTCCATCACCCGCCTGGCCCGCGCCTACAACACCATCCAGCCGCACTCGGGCAAGATCCTCTCCGGCGGCGTGGACGCCAACGCGCTGCACAAGCCCAAGCGTTTCTTCGGCGCCGCGCGCAACATCGAGGAGGGCGGCTCGCTCACCATCATGGCCACCGCGCTGGTGGACACCGGTTCGCGCATGGACGAAGTCATCTTCGAGGAGTTCAAGGGCACCGGCAACATGGAGGTGAGCCTGGACCGCGCGCTGGTGGACCGCCGCATTTTTCCCTCGATCAACATCGAGATGTCCGGCACGCGCAAGGAGGAGTTGCTCTACCACCCGGACGAGTACAACCGCGTGGTCCTGCTGCGCCGCGCCCTGACCGGCGTGCCGCCCGTCGAGGCAATGGACCTGATGCTCAACAAGCTCAAGAAGACCGGGAGCAACATCGAATTCCTGTTGAGCGTGGGCGCGAACTGAGGACTGCCTAGCCCTGGCGGTACCGTTCCCCGCGTGCCGCCGGGTTAGCGACGAGCCACGGCGGTCTTTCCCGTTTCCTGGGTGGCCACCGGCTTCGCCGCTGGCGCCAGCGTTGCCAGGTAATCGCCGAGGGCGTCGATCTCGTTGGCGGTTCCGACCAGCGGCGGCATGAAGGCGCGATAGGGCGAGTCGGGCTTGTAGGCGTGGAGCATGCCCAGCAGGTTGCCGATGGCTTCGCGGTTGCGGCCGGCCAGGAGCGTCTTCATCCCGCGGTAGGCGTCCGGGGTGTGGCAGGCCATGCATTCACCACGGAACATGGCTTCGCCGCGGGCGAGCTGCGGGTCGCCGTTCGGTCGGGTCCACAGCGAATGCGTCAGGTAGCCGTCCCGATTCAGCGCGTCCCGGGCGCTGCGGCGCACGCCGTTGGAAAACATGTAGTGGCCGATGACGTACGGCTTGCGCAGCATTTCGCGGGCGTATTCGCCCGAGGCGGTCGCCGCCAACCCGAGCGCGAGGATCGCCGTGGCGTGGGCCAGGCTGAAGTCTCTCGGCGCGCGCCAGGCAAAGAAATAAACGACGCCGACGATGGTCGCCGAGGTCATGATGATGATCAGCACGGTGCGCGTGACTTGGGTGAACACCCCCGGCCCGATGGTGCTCATGCCGAACGACAGCAACGCGCGTTGCGATTCGGGCACACACCAGAGATACCACGTCAGCAGAAACGGCATCGCCACAAACGACGGCACCAGCCACTGGGCGCTCCAGCGGACCAATTCGGTTTTTAACTCCGGCTGCCGGTCGGCGTCGATGCGGCTGCACGTCACCAGCGCCCAGATGCCCGCCAGCGAGATGCAGACGCAGGCGCGCAGGAACAGGCTCGGCCAGTAGGTCGGATTGAAGAACGCTGGCCAGAACCGGCTCGCCTCCTGGCCGGTGCCCGCGACGGCGAGCCAGGACGCGCCCGGCGTCAGCATGAACGTGAGGATGCCGTTGATGATGACGAGCGTGAACAGCGAGGCGACGGCATAGACCCAGCCCACGGTCAGGTGGAGGCGTTCGGGGATACGGTCCCACGTGTAGTAATAGACCGCCGCGGTGCTGAGTTCGACCATGAAGAAGACCCATTCGACGGCCCAGCCGAAGACGAAGTTGTGGATCAACGCGCTGGTGGCTTCCGGGTGGGCCAGGCCGATGGCAAACCAGATGCCGACGCCGGACACCGCGCCGAACACGCCCGTCAGGACGAGAAAGAACTTCGAGTGCCCGCGGAGCGTTTCCAGCCAGTCGCGCCGGCCCTCCCGCAGCGCCTTGCGCTCCGCCAGAGGCAGATACAGCCCGCCGCCCACGGCGAAATGCGAGATCATGACGTGGAAGATGGCGATCAGGCCGATCACCCAGCCACTGCCAATGTGCGGGACGGTCCAGAAGGGGTAGTTCATGCGCTGGCCGGAAAATCCGCCTGCCTAGTTCCGAAAGCCGAAAGTCGAAAGGCGAAGGAAACGCGAAATGCGAGAGCCGAAGGCCCGGCCACGACGCAGCCCCGGGTTCGGAGTTCGATCTCCGGGTTTCCTTCGGTTTTGGCTTGGCGGATTTCGGAGTTCATCTGAGTCCGGCGTACCCCCAGATTGTCGTCGCCACCAAGACGGCCAGCGCGAACAGGCCAAAGTAGGACGTGTTGCGCGCCCGGCGGCCGGCCAACTGGGTGGTGTCGTAGAGCGGGACCAGGAACCAGAGCACCAGCCCGAGCGTGAAGAGCACCATGCCCACCGCTTCGCCGGCCAGGCCGGGGAACCATTGGCCGAAGAGCTTCAGGACCTGGAAGGAACTCATGTAGTACCACTCCGGGTGGATGCCGGGCGGCGCGGGCTTGAGCGGATCGGCCGGGTCACCGAGGTCCCACGGGAAGAGCGAGGCGAGGAGCGCGAGCACGTTGAGCGCGATCAGCCACATCGCCAGGTCTTTCATCAGGAAGTTCGGGAAGAACGGGATCGTTTTGCGCGCCGCGGCCGGCTTGGCTTCCTCCGCCGGCGGCCAGGCGTTGCCGTGCCGCTGCACCAGCCAGAGGTGGAAGCCCAGCAGCGGGACAAACAGCGCCGGCAGGACGACGACGTGGAGCGCGAAGAAGCGTTGCACGGTGAACTCGTTCACCTCCAGGCCGCCGCGGACCAGTTCGGCGATCTTCGGCCCGATGACCGGCAGCGCGTGCGGGATTTCCAAGCCGACCTTCGTCGCGAAGTAGGCCAGCACGTTCATCGGCAGCAGATAACCGCTGAAGCCGAAGATCATCGTCGCCAGCAGCAAAATCACCCCGCTCCACCAGCCAAACTCGCGCGGGTTGCGGTAGGCATGCATGAAGAAGACCGAGAACATGTGGACGAAAATCGCCGCCAGCATCAGGTTGCCCGACCACGAGTGCGCCGAGCGGATGAGCCAGCCAAAGTGGATCTCGTAAGTGATCTGGCGCACGGACTCGTAGGCGTCGGGGCCGGGCCGGTAGTAAAGCAGCAACAGCACGCCCGTCACCGCCTGCACCAGGAAGAAGAACAGCGACACGCCGCCCCAGTAGTACCAGGCCGAGTGCCGGTGCAGCGGCACCGCCTTGTGCCGGGCGAACTCCACCCACTCGGACACGCCGAGTCGCTCGTCCACCCACGCACACACGGACTGGGCTGCTTGTTTCATCGGATCCTCCTCATGTCCGTGAAACCACGATCCCGCCTTCCGTCGGCTTCACCCGATAAGCGGTCAGGGGGCGCGGCGGCGGGCCGCTGATGTTCCTGCCCGTGTAGGCGTCGTACTCGCCGCCGTGGCAGGCACAGTGGATGACATCGCGCTCCGGTTGGTATTGCACGGTGCAACCCAGGTGTGTGCAGACCGCGTCCAGCGCCACCCACCGGGCGTCTTTGTGATGGATCAACATGGCGGGCCGGGGGCCGAACTTGAACATCAGCACACTCCCCGGCGACAGCTTCTCCGCGTCCTTCAACGTGACTTCGGTGACCGCCGCCAGCGCCGCCGCCTTCTCGACCGGCGACGCCAGGTAGCGATAGACCGGGTAGCCGATGGCCGCCGCGTAGCACAGGCCGACGCCGCCCAGCGCCACACGGACAAACGCGCGGCGGCCAAACAGGCCCTCGCCTTTGGCCAGGGCGTCCAGGTGGCAGGTCGTCTCGTTCATCGCGCCAGCCTCTCCGCCACCGGTTTCGCGCGCATCATCACTGAAATCAGCCAAGCCACGCCGCCCAAGCCCACGACGAAAACACCGAGGAACAGGCCGACCACCGACCAGTTCGTCACGACTTGCGTCGGCTCGTCGAAGAAACCTTTGCCCGCCAGCGTCACGTCGCGCAGGCCGTCGCGATAGGTGGTCATCGCCAGCATCGCCGCCAACACAAGCGCGGCGCTGACCCAACCGGCGGCCCGCGTCGCCGGCTTCGTCCGCCACGCCCAGGCGGCGAACAGAAACGCCAGGGCGACGGCCGCGATCCAGCCAAGTCCCGCCAAGCGGTAAAGAGGCTCACCGGACAGGCCGCGCCGCACGATTTCGGGTTGGGCGCTCAGGACCAGGAAGGCCACGCCCGCCTGCACGGGCACCATGATCGCCGCGAGCCGCCCGCCGCTGGCGGCCAGATAGTCCCGCACCGGCGCCTCAAGCGATTTGCGCCCCGCCAGCCAGATCATCCACAGCCCTGCCACCCAGAACCCGCCGATGAGCATGAACACCCACCGCGGCAGCAGCGTGGGATCGTAAGGTGGAAGGTGCAGGCCGCCCGCCGAATTCGCATACATCTGAGGCCAGACTTCTGGCCGGAGCATGAGCGTCATGTTCGTCGAATAGATCCGGGCAATGGCGCCGGCAATCAGCCAGGCCAGCAGCCCCTGCCACCATACCGCCCGGCCCGCCTCCGCCCCGGCGGCGAAACGGTAGAGCAGCCAGTAACAGGCCATGAGGAGAAACACCACCGCGATCCAGTACACCCCGATCAGGACGCTGCTGGTGTAGAGCGCGCGGCCGTAGAGCACTTGGGCAAACAACAGCGGCGGGACGCCGAGGTTGATCACGTAGGTCATCACAATCGGCAACCGCCGCGCCAACGCGGCGGAAGCGGTGAGCCGGAGGACGCCGGCCGGATCGCCGCGCCGGCCCGTTCCGGAAAGGTTCAGCCAGGTGGCCACCAGCAGTCCGCCCAGCAACAGTTCGACGGAAATGAAGTGCAGCGCCAGCGTGACGATGTGCAGCGCCTTGAACAGCCACACCGGCGCCGGCAGCGGGATGGGGTCCACCGCGGGAAAGGCGCTCACGGCCACTCCTCCCGCGCCACTGAAGAGCCGGGTCCGCCACTCCGGCCGGCCCGGCCTAGCGGCGTCCACAACAGACCCATTGGGGGCGCTCGACGCATGAAAACGCGGAGAATGAAACCGCAAATGCGCCCCCGCGCAACCGCTCCGCGAACGTTTCCAGAACGGCTTGTGTTCTGCATGGATGAAGCTAAGCTGCCCGTTCGGCCTTTCCCGTCGCCCGCCGGTTCCGTCGCGCGGCGGCGCTGACGCCGGCGGTGCCCGCGAATTGACTTGAGCGACGGCGGCCCGTAGCATCCCGGCAGACATGCACGAAGTCATCGAAAAGCTGCTCATCCTCCAGGACCGTGACCGCCGGATCGCAGAAGTGCAAAGCGAACTGGGGCAGATCGAGCCGCAGCGGCGCTCCTTCTCCGCCCGGGCGGCGACCGCCCAAGGCGCGCTGGAGGCGGCCAAGCTGCGGGTGAAGCAGTTGGAGAGCGATCGCAAGAAGCTGGAGCTGGATGTGGAGGCGAAGAAGCAGTTGATCGAGCGGTATTCCAACCAGCAGCTTCAAACGCGCAAGAACGAGGAGTATCGCGCCCTGGCCCACGAAATCGAGACGTGCAAAGACGCCATCCGGCAGATCGAGGACCAGGAACTCGAAATCATGGAGCAGACCGAGGCGGCTCAACGGCAAGTCGCCGCCACGACTCAGACCCTGGCCGAAACCGACAAGCTCGTCGCGGGACTGGTCGCCGACCTGACCCAGCGGGAGACGAACCTGCGCACAGAGCTGGCCGCGCTGGCATCCAACCGGGCCGAACTGGCCGCCGTGGTGGACGGCAGCGTGCGGACGCGCTATGAACGACTCTTCAAAACGAAGGGCGGCAGCGTCGTGGTCGGGGTTGATCACGGGGTGTGCGGCGGCTGCCACATGCGCGTGCCGGCCCAATTGCTGGTCCACTGCCGGGCGCAGCAGGAGATCGTCACCTGCCAGAATTGCGGGCGGATTCTCTACTACCGCCGGGACATGGACATGATGGTGGCGGATTAGGCCCGCGTTGCCGGTTGCCGGTTCGCGCACTGTGGCCGGGGGCAGACAGCGGGGCGCAAACGTTCCCCGCCTTGCCGGAGGGCCACCCGCACGGTAAGTTGGTCCCGGCTTCGGAAGGGCGGAGAATCGCTCCCGGCGCGAGCCGGGGGAGGAAAGTCCGAACACCACAGGGTGCGATGCCGCGTAACTCAGGCTCGTGCGGCTGGGATACACGCGGGCGGCGACGCCGCGAGGCGTTCCGACGGACAGTGCCACAGAAACTTAAACCGCCTCCGGGCGCAAGCCCGGCGGTAAGGGTGAAAAGGTGGGGTAAAAGCCCACCGCTCCTCGCGCAAGCGCGGAGGCACGGAAAACCCCATCGGGTGCAAGGCCAAATAGGGGATCCCGGAGCGGCCCGCTCCAGTGCCGGCGCAGGCCGGCCGGATCCCGGGTATCGGCCGCTCAGACAAATGATTCTCTCCGCCTCGCAAGGGGCGCAGACAGAATTCGGCTTACAGCCCTTCCGGACCATATTCTGAAGGCGGGGCCGGGCCGGGTGGCGCTGCCTGCCATCCGCCCGGCTTCCCGCGCCGGCCGGCGCGGTGGAGTACCCGAAGGAGCCGGCCTGCTTAGAAAATCGGCACCTTTTCCGGAACGGCCCGGAAGAAGCGGGAAAGGTCGCGATCCGTGTTGGGCACCGCGGGTTTCATCACCGTCCAATCGTTCAGACTCGCGATCCGCGCGGTGTTCGGCTCCACCCAGCGCCAGAGTTCCGCGTGGCCGTCGGCGAAGCTCAGCGTCCCGGCGGATCCGTGGCGCGTGGCGGGGAAGCTGACCCACGTCCAGAGCGAACTGCCCAGGAGGTCCAGCGCGTTGGGCGCGTTGATCTCCACCGGAGGGGTGTCGAACACCATGAACAGCGCTGCGATC
>JAJXZI010000041.1 GCA_021780115.1 bacterium
CGCCAGGATGCCCCCGAACTTGTTCTCACGGAGGAATTGCAGCCACGCCACGCCCTGCCGTTGGTAGGGACGCAGCACCACGTCGAGCGGGCCGAGCGGCGGACAAGTGAGTTTCGCCTGGCCGCTCTGTTGCGACGCGCGTTCGCGCCAGCCGGCCGCGGCCTGCACCTGCCAGCCGGGCTGCTGGCGCAGTGTGGCGTCGAGGAAACCCGCCTGCACGTCGCTGAAGCGATAGCCCTTCGCGTGTTGCTGCGGCGCGCAGTCGCGCAGCACCTCGGTGAATTCCTCCAGCGCACCCGTGTCAATCAGCGCGATGCGCCCATTCTTCAACCGCGTCGTGCCATTGCCCGATAGGATGAGGCGCTGGATGTCCGCCGCCGAAAACTTCTCGCCGTCCGCCGACGCCAGCGACATCTCGACATCGAACCACCGTTCGCCGGAGGGCCGGATTTCGAACCGCGGTTCGAGCCGTTCGAAGTTCCTGGTCGTGCTGTGCTGGAGCCGTTCCTCCAGCGAGACCTCCCAATTCTTCTGCCAGCGCGGGTAGTCGCGCGCGAAGAAACGCACGACCGCACTCTCGCCGTGCAAATTCCAGCGCCCCTGCGCGTCCGGGCCGTTGAAGCCCGCCCGGCGCATCCGCTCCGCGGCCGCGACCTCCGCGCCGAAATCGCGCGTTGAGTAACGCGTGGTGCTCTTCGGGTCCGGCAGCCAGAGCGACTCGTCTTTCGCCGTCACGCCCACAGTCACGATGCGCGGGCCGTAGGCGCATTGGAGTTGTGCCTGCACCTGGACCAGACCGCCGTTGAGCGCCAGAATGAAGCGCGGCGACTGCGGCTCCAGCGTGAACTCATCAATGCCAAAATTCGCATCCACATCGCTCTCGGCTTCCAGCACGGCCAGTTCCCGGCTCAAGAACAACGGAACGCGCGACCGTGGCAGCTTCACCGGCGCGCGGAACAGCTCGCGCCATTGCACCGGCAGCCCGACCGGTTCGAGTGAATCTCCGCGAAACGCCCACAAAGTCTCACCGGCAAGCAGCGTCGGCGGCTTGAGGTTCGCGGGCAGGTTCAGGCGAATTTCGCCCGATGTTTCAAGCGTCGCCTCGACCGGCACGCGCCAGGCGGTCGCGCTCACCGCCAGCGGTGGATTGCGGCCCAGCGCCACCCGCGGATGGCCGGCGAGCGCGTCGAGCAGTTGGGTCAGTTCGCCAAGATTGAGCATCAGGCCGCCGGGCGTTTCGTTGCCGGCGAGTTCCTCGGCCTTGTCGAGCAAGCGCGTATCCTCGGGCGACATTGAAAAAGATTGGTTCATTGGCAGCGCGCTCAGCGGCACGCGGCCCCGGCTCCATTTGCCCTCAAACGTAACCATTATTTTCCCGCGTTCGATGCCCGCCGCGAAAGTTGGCGGCAGGATGACGGAAATTTCCAGACGTTCGCCGTTGGCGGCGCGCTTGAGTTTCGGTCCCGGCTGCGGCGCCGGTTCGCGCAGAACCGGCCTGCCGCCGAGCCGCGCGGGCACGGGGGTGGCCGTGTCGCTGCCCCGGGGCGGCGACTTTGTGCCCAACAAATGATGCAACCCCACCGCCACCGAGTGCGCGCAGATGATGCCTGCCTCACGCGAGGCCCGGCAGGTGCAGAGGTTGTCAATATCCACCGGCCCCTTGATGACCAGGCCCGCGCGATAGGACGACGTGCCCTCCTGCACCACGCCCTTGAGCAGCGGCGGCGTCCAGTTCGAGGAAATGACCTTGTCGCCCGCCAGTAAAGCGCGGGCGTTCTTGACCGCCTCCCAACCGGCGGACTTCATGAAAAAGCCATCCGACAATTCGGTGAAACTCATCCGCCTGATTGTGTCGGACACCGCGCGGGGTTGGCAACTTCGCAGTCCTGCTTAGTCTCTCATTTCCCCGTTCACCGAGGGTTTCACTTCTGATTTTACGTTGCTGTCCACCACGCATTGTATGGCTGGTTTTCATTATTTCCGGAAAACCTGCCGCTGGGCGGTGATTCTGTTGCCGCCTCTACGGCTTGTGGCCCCTGCCCATCTCAATCCGCGCGTATCCGCCTTCATCCACGGTCAAAAATATTCTCAAAAATCTTGAAGCAAACCGTCCCGAAACGACGCTTCGAATAATGGAAGGGCGGGTGTGTCCACCCGGCCAAACGCAAAAAACGAAACAAGTGAAAGGAAAACGTTATGAAAAGCAAAGTTCTTTCCAATCGGGCGGCCTGGGTCGCCGGCCTCGTGTTGATGGGGCTGGCATTCGCCTCCTTCAACACGCTGGCCAAGAAGCCTGCGCCCCCGCCCCCGCCGCCTCCGCCGCCCAGCCCGGTCACGATTGCTTACGAGCAGCATTATGGGCAGGAGGGTATCTACACAATGGCCGCCGATGGCAGTTCGAAAACGCTGGTGTTGAAAACCACGGGCAACGCCAGTTACATCCACCCCTCCATTTCGCCGGACGGAACGAAAATGGCCTTCTCCCGAACTTCGGGTGCCGGAGTTGATTTGTGCGTCGCAAACCTGAATGGAACCGGCCTGACTGTGGTTCATACGTTCGTCTCTGATCAGGATCGGCCGACGTGGTTCGTGGTGGTGTGGTCGCCGGACGGCACCAAGCTGCTGTTCAACTCGTTGTCCCGCGATGAAGACCTGCTCTACGTTGACCTTGCGAATCCAGGCGTCGTCCAAGCGGTGCCGGTTAACCTCGTCCCGATGGCGGGTCCAATCAGCATCTCGGGTGACATTGACCCCGTCACATCCGGTTATCAGGGCAAATTGGCGTTAGGTGGCGTGACTTTCTCCGGCGGCCCCGAACCGCTCGCGAATTCAATCCGCATCCTTGACCTTACGTTCGATGAGTCTGGCGCGCCGCAAATCGGGCCAACCATCCTGCCCATCGAAACCGCCGACACGATATATCAGTTGTCGTGGTCGCCCACGGGAGACTATCTGGCCTACAATGGCATTGGCCTCGGCACGGGAACACGCCTGCATTTGATTGGAATGGTTCGCGACGGCGCGGAAATCGTTCCGGTGGGCGACTGGGTTGTGGAGGATGGCGTTTACAACAACTCGCGAATCGCCTGGTCGCCGGACAGTCAGTTCGTCGCCTACGCGAAGTCTGCTGGCGGAATGCCCGACATCCTGCGCTCAACCTTGAAGGTGGACGGCGAAGGCAATCCTTACTTTGCCAATCCAGTCAACCTCACGAGCAGCCCCAAGAGTTATGAGTTGAACCCCGACTGGTCACCGACGTGTGTCGCCGGTCAGTAAAA
>JAJXZI010000282.1 GCA_021780115.1 bacterium
ATCCTGAAGTGCGGTTGGTCCAGAGGATTCCGTCGGGCGAACTCAGAATCGCGCCTGCATCGCCCACTGCCACAAACTGGGTGTTCCCGTAGGTGATGCCCGAAAGAGAATTTGTCGTTCCCGAGGTGCGGTTGGTCCACGAGATGCCATCGCCCGAGGTCATAATCGTGCCCGCCTCACCGACTGCCGCAAACTGGCTGTTCCCGCAAGCGATGCCGGAGAGAACATTGCCCGTCCCTGCCGCGCGGTTGGTCCAGGCGCTGCCGTCAGGCGAAGTCACAACCGCGCCCGAAGAACCCACCGCCACGAACTGATTGTTCCCGTAGGCGATGGCTGACAATTGATTCCCCGTCGGCAAGGGATTGCGCCAGGTCCACTGGTCCAGCGGGTCGGCTGGGACGCGGCTGGGCAACAGGCAGAAGAACAGCAGGGCCAGTGCGTAAAGCGGCGGGATGGGTTTCATCGTCAGAACGCGCTCGATTGCGCTTGTGAAAGCAGTTTTGAACCCCGGGACGGAAACTGCGTGGTTGAAGCCCGCCGGTGCGTGGTTTTCATGGCCCCTGGCGTAACGCACTTCCGGGAATCGCCGCAAGCGAAATGAGCGGCCCGTCACCGCGGCGCTTCGTTGTGGCCATTCGCCTGGCGGTCGTTAGCATCGGCGAAAACGCGACCCACTCTTCGCATGACGACACGCAGCCTGGCCACCGGTTTTGCGCTTTGGATGACGGCGAGCGCCGCACTGGCGCAGGGCGAACCACTCACCATCCAGAACCCGGCCCTCGCCGCGGCGTTCGACCCGGCGTCGGGGAGGTTCTCCCTGACCGCCAAACCGTCCCGCCGGCCGTTCATGAAAGACGGGACGTTGACGGCCACCGGCGGCGTGGCGCGGATCGTGACGGTCATGGACACGACGTTTGGCCAGGGCCAGGCCATCGAGGTGACGTATCCCAGCGGCAATCGCGACACTATCGCGCTGTTCCCGAATCTGCCGTTCGCGCTCTTCCGGTCCACCCGGCGCAACGGCGGCGCCGAGGCAACCGTGGTGAAAAGCGTGCGGGCGTTTTCCGGCGCGGTTGATCTCGGCCAGCCGCCCGCGGAGTTGAAGACGCTCGGCACGGGCGGGCTGCTGGCGCCGGACCAGAATCCCGGCAGCTACGTCTGGCTGGCCGTGGCCGAACCGCGGAGCCGCCACGGCGTCGTCTGCGGCTGGCTCACGTCCGAGCGCGGCAGCGGCATCGTCTTCAGCCGCGTGACGAACGGGCAGGTGGCGGTGGACGCGCGGATTGACTACGGACGGC
Source organism: bacterium (assembly GCA_021780115.1). Taxonomy (GTDB): domain Bacteria; phylum Verrucomicrobiota; class Verrucomicrobiia; order Limisphaerales; family JAJXZI01; genus JAJXZI01. The sequence continues at coordinate 1,299 of JAJXZI010000282.1, forward strand.
TGCGCCTTGCGCCGGGCCGGTCGGCGGAGTTGGAGACATTTGCCGTCGGCTATTTCGCCGACGCCCGCCTGGGGCTGGAAGCGTGGGCCGACGCGGTGGCGCAGGTCGGCCGGATCCAGCTCCACTTGCAACCGGCCGGCTACTGCACCTGGTACTCGAAGCCGCACGGTGGGGCGTCCGACGAGAAACATCTGGCCGAGCTGTCCGCCTTCGCGGTGAAGCAACTCGCGCCCTTCGGGTTTTCCGTCGTCCAGATTGACGACCATTGGCAGGCGGGTGTTTCTACCAACGGACCCAAGCGCAACTTCACCACCCACGCGCCCGACGGGCCGTATCCCAGCGGCATGAAGGCCATCGCCAACCAGATCAAGGCCGACGGCCTAGTGCCCGGCATCTGGTTCATGCCGTTTGCCGGAACCTACTACGATCCGTTCTTCAAGGACCACCAGGATTGGTTCGTGAAGCGCCCGGACGGCCAGCCTTACGAAACGGATTGGGGCGGCACCTGCCTGGACATGACGGAGGCCGGCGCGCGGGAATACCTGCGCCAGAACGTCCGGCGCCTCGCGCACGACTGGGGCTTCCAGTATTTCAAGATGGACGGACTCTGGACGGGCACCGGCACCCGGCAGCAGTACGTCAACTCCGGCTACAAGGACGACGGCCTGGGCGACGCCGTGTTCCGCAATCCGGACGCCACCGGCATCGCGGCGTTCCGGAGCGGGCTGAAGCTGGTGCGCGAGGCGGCCGGTCCGGACGTGTTTTTCCTCGGCTGCTGCGCGCCGCAGAACATGCGCTCCTACGGCGCCGCGTTCGGCTTGGTGGACGCCATGCGCATCGGCCCGGACAACGGCGCGGATTGGAAGGGCCTGCTCCGCGGACCGACCTGGGGCTCGCGGCATTACTTCCTGCACGGCCGCGTCTGGTATAACGACCCGGATCCGGTTTATGCGCGGGCCGACGTTCCGCTCCGGCACGCCCAGGTGATTTGCTCCTGGGTCGCGCTCAGCGGCCAGTTGAACCTGAGCAGCGAATGGCTGCCGGGTCTGCCGCCGGAGCGCCTCGACCTCCTCAAACGGACCCTGCCCAGCCACGGACTGCGGCCGCGCCCGGCGGACCTTTTCGAGGAACCGCTGCCGCGCCTCTGGCTGCTCACCGACGAACGCCGCTCGCCGCGCCGCGACGTCGTCGGGCTGTTCAACTGGGGTGAGCAGGAGCAAGCCTTCGACTATTCGCTGGAGCGGCTCGGTTTGGCGGGCGACGCGGAATACGTCGCGTTCGACTACTGGCAGAACGCCCTGGTGCCGCCGATGAAAGGCCGGTTGAAGATCACCGTGCCGGCGCAATCCTGCCGGATTCTCGCGGTGCGGCCGCGCTCGGATCATCCGCAACTTCTCAGCACCTCGCGGCACATCACCCAGGGCATCGTGGACGTGGTGGAGGAAACCTGGCGTCCGACGGATCGCGCGTTGCAAGGCCGGAGCCGGGTCGTCGCGGGCGATCCATACGAGTTACGCATCGCGCTGCCCAACGCGGGTACTCGTTGGACGGTGGACGCCGCGGGCATCCTGCCGCAGGATCTCACCGCCGGTGTCACCGCCGCGATCGCCGAGAAAGACGGCTTGGTCCGCGTCACGTTGACTTCGCCCGTCAGTCGCGAAGTCGGTTGGTCCGTGCGCTTCAAAACACGTTGAAGCGCGGCGGGAACGCGAGATGGCGGAGGCCGAACGCCGGCGGTCTTGAGCGGAGGGCCGGCCGTCGCCGCGCCGGCTCACGCCGCGTACCGGGCGTACGGCGAGCGTTTGGGCCGGTCCAGCCAGGTGTTGGCTTCCGTGTCGCCGAGGAAGCGCTGGTTCACCGGATCCCAATGCAGGTGGCGGTGGTACCAATAGGCGAGGTTGCCCAGGTGGCAGACGGTCACCGAACGGCAGCCGATCTCGACGTCGCAGATCGGGCGCTGGCGGCTGCGCACGCATTTGAGGAAATCGCCGAGGTGATCGGTGCTGTGGTAAAGCTGGATCGGCAGTTTGCTCCGGTCGATGTCACCGATCTCCTCCGGGGTCGCCTGGAACTTGCCCCGGTTGACGAGGATTTTCCCCTTTTCACCGATGAAGAGCACCCCGCCGCTGTCGCCGTGGATCATCTCGACGCCGTTGGCGTAGCGGAAGCGCACGCCCTTGGTGGCCTTCGGATCATCGGGCGGGATGATTTCCACCGGTCCGCTGTGGTCCATCCCGAGGCCCCACTGGGCGATGTCGAAGTGGTGCGCGCCCCAGTCGGTCATGCCGCCGCCGGAATATTCGCGGTAATTGCGCCAGTTGGGGAAGAAATCGTGGACGCCGCGCGGGCTGAGGATGGAGTTGTACGGCCGCTTGGGGGCCGGACCGAGCCAATAGTCCCAATCGAGTCCCGGCTCCATCGCTTCCTCCGGCAGATCGCACCAGCGCGACGGTCCGCCGACATCCACGATGACCTGCTGGATCGGACCCAGGCAGCCGTTGCGGACGAGTTCACAGGCCTTGAGGAATTCCGCGGAAGAGCGCTGCATGGAACCGGTCTGGAAGACGCGGTCATGCTGGCGCACGGCCTTCACCATGGCGATCGCTTCGGCGATGGTCAGCGACAGTGGCTTCTCACAGTAAATGTCTTTGCCGTGCTTGCAGGCCAGGATGACCGGCAGGGCGTGCCAGTGGTCGGGCACGGCGATGCACACGGCGTCGATGTCTTTCCGCGCGAGCAACTGGCGGAAGTCGGGGTAGCCCTCGCAGCCTTTGAAGTCGGTGCCCGTTTTCTTGGCGTAGTGGTCCTCGACCGTCTTTTTGCTGTGGTCGCGGCGGGTGGTATCGACATCGCAGACGGCGACCACCTGCACCTGGTTCCGCCCCAGGAAGCCGCCGAGCAAGCCGCGGCCCTGCTTGCCCACACCGATAAAGCCCAGGACGAGTTTTTCGTTGGGACCGCCGCCCTCCGCCGCCCAGACGTGGGACGGCAGCAGGAACGGGGCGGAGGCGGCCAGGGCCGAAGTGGTCTTCAAGAAATCGCGGCGGGTGAAACGAGAGGCGTTGCTCATGGCATGTAGGTCCGTGTTGTCGACATTTTGAAAGACTGCGAAGGCCAAAGCAATATTCACTTGGGGGCGTCGTCGCCGCGAGGTTTGCCTTGGCCGCGCTTGACCTTCGCGGGCCGAACCGGAACTTTGGGGGGAGTTCGGTTTAGGTAAGAGAAGCCTTTTGCACCTATGGCACAGTTTGCGTACAAAGCCCGGCGACGATCCGGCGAGTTGGTCGAGGGGATGCTCGACGGCGCCGACCGCGCGGCGGCGTTGCTGCAGATCGAGCGGCAGGGCTTGTTCCCGGTGGCGGTCGAGGCGGCCAAGGGCAGCGCCGTGGCGGCGGCGGCCAGCGCCCGGGCGGCGCGGGGCGAGAAGCGCGAGCTGTCGTCGATCCTGCCGCCGACGTTGCGCGAGTATCTCCACCGCCAGCGCAAACCCAAGTTGCAGGAACTGGCGACCTTCACCCAGCAGCTTTCCAACCTGCTGCGCTCCGGCATGCCGTTGACGGTGGCGCTCAACAGCATGACGCACCTCCAGTCGAAGGGCATCGCGGCCGAGGTGAGCAAGCAGCTCAAGCAGGAGGTGATGGAAGGCCGGAGCCTGTCGGACGCGATGGCCAAGCAGCCGGTGATCTTCACGGACCTGTACGTCAACATGGTCCGGGCCGGCGAGTCGAGCGGCGCGCTGGTGGAGGTGCTGCAACGGCTGGCGGACCACTACGAGCGGTTTGCGGCGGTGTCGTCGAAGTTCTCGTCGGCGCTGGTGTATCCGGCGTTTGTGGCGGTGGTGGGAATCGTGATCATCATCTTTTTCATGACCTACATGCTGCCGAAATTCCTGTCCATCTTCGAGGGCATGAACGTGGATCTGCCGCTGACGACGCAGATCCTCATTGGCATCAGCCACGCGTTCACCAACTACTGGTGGCTGCTGGCGCTGATCATCGTGGCCGGACTGCTCCTCTTCAAGCGCTTCCAATCCACCGAAGCGGGCAAGCGCAAGCTGGACGAGTGGCGGCTGAACGCGCCGGTGTTTGGGAAGGTGATCCGGCTGAACATTTTCGGCCAGTTCGCCCGCACGCTCTGCACGCTGCTGCAAAACGGCGTGCCGGTGCTCACCGCGCTGAAGATCACCGAGCAGGTGATCCCCAACCGGATTATCAAGGAGGCCATCGCCAAGACGCGCGAGGAGGTGACCGACGGCAAGACCATCGCGCAACCACTGGCGCGGGGCAAAATCTTCCCCCAACTCATGATTGACCTGCTCAAGATCGGCGAGGACACCGGCGACGTGCCCGGCGCGTTGAAGAACCTGGCCGACACTTACGAAAACGAGTTGTCGCTCGCGCTCAAGGTGATGACGAACATGATCGAGCCGGTGTTGATCGTGGTGATGGCGTTCGGCGTGGGCTTCCTGCTGTTGAGCGTGCTGAGCGCGATGTTCGCGATGACGGCCAACATCGCCCGCTGATGAGTCCGCAGCCCGAAGTCCAAAGTCCCAAGCCCCGCCGGCGCGGGGCGCGCGGCCTGGCCCGTGGTTTCACGATGATCGAGATCATGATCGTGCTGGGGATCATGGCGATCATGGCGGCCGTGGGCATCCCGTCGTTTTACAAGGCGTTCCGCAAGGAAGCCCTGCGGCAGGCCGTGAGCGACATCGTGGAGGTGCTCAGCAACGCCCGGGCCCGCGCCATCCTGGGCGACGCGCCGATGATGGTGGTCTTCCGGCCGCAGGAACGCACGGTGGGCATCCGCGGCGCCCCAGCGGGCGACCCGGCCAATCCCCCCGGCTTTCCGTCCGGGGAATCGGAGCTGAGCGAGCCGCGCATCCCCCGGCCCGGCACGCTCGCCGCGGCGCAATGGTCGGAACGCCTGGTGTTGGAAATGTTGGACGTGAATTTCATCGAGCACAAAGACGACGACGAGGCGCACGTGCGCTTTTTTCCCAACGGCACCAGCGATGAAATGACGGTGATCCTCCGCTCGGAGAACAACGAGTACCGTAAGATTTCGCTGGAGGTGACGACCGGCCTGGCGAACGTCGAAACCAACCCGCAGAACTTCGCAAGATGAGGAGCATTCACCCCCAGCCGTCAGCGATTCGACCCCGCAGGTCCGCCATCGGCGGCCAGCGGCGGGCGTCGAGTCGCCGCCGGGCGGCCGCGGCGTTCACGCTGCTGGAAGTGATGATCGCGACGGCCATTTTCTTCATCGCCATCTTCGCCATCCTGGGGCTGGTGGGCAACGCGCTGCGGAACGCGCAAGTGCTGCAGCAGCACAGCGTGGATCCCGGCATGTTGGCCGGGATGACGGCGCTCACCAACCGTCTGACCGAGGGCACGGAATCGGGCGACTTCGAGGACATCGCCCCCGGATCATTTCCGGGCTACTCCTGGAGCCGTGACATCTATCAGGTGGCGTCCAACGGTTTGTTCCGCGTGGACCTGACGGTGACTCATTCCGTGAAAGGGCGCGACGTAGAGTCGAAGATGAGCATTCTGCTTTATCGGCCGGATTCGCCGCCGGGTAGCGGCTTCGGCGGTCTCGGCCTCGGAGGCGGTTTCGGAGGGGGCTTCGGACGATGACTGCGAGGCGTCCAGATTGGGTCGCTGGCGCGCGAATCCCGTTCAGGCCGCGGCGCCGGTCGCCAGCCTTCACCTTGGTGGAAATCATGGTGGCGATCGCCATTTTGGCGATGGTGGTGGCGGCGATCTACTCGACGTGGACGGCGATCCTGCGGGCGTCGAAGGTGGGCCTGGACGCGGCGGCTGCGGCGCAACGGGAGCGCGTGGCGCTGCGGATCATGCAGGACGCGCTGGCGTCGGCCCGGCTTTTTTCGGCGAACTGGCGCTGGTATTACTTCGCGGCCGAGAACGGGGATGAGGCGACGCTCAGCTTTGTTTCGCATTTGCCGCAGTGGTTTCCACGCGCCGGGAAGTTCGGCGACTACGCCGTTCGCCGCGTGACGTTTTCGCTCGAAGACGGCCCCGATTCGCAACGGCAACTGGTGCTCCGCCAGGCGCCGCTCTTGATGGATTTCGACCAGGATGAGCAGGAGCATCCGCTGGTGCTGGTGACCAATGTCAAGAAGCTGGGTTTCGAGTTCTGGGACGAGCGGCGCAATGACTGGTTCGACGACTGGCAGAACACTAACACGATCCCGCGGTTGGTGCGGATCACGCTGGATCTGGGTTCCTCCAGTGCGTATCGCTCCTCCTGGTCCCGCCCGCCGGACGAGGAGGTCATCCGCGTGGTGAGTGTCGCCGCGACCGGCGTGCAGCAATCCTGGCAGATGCCCAACATGCCGCCGGGGGGGATGCCGATGATTCCAGGGCAAATGCCGCCCGGAATGGTGCCAGGGCCGGGGGCGCCGAACCCCGCCGGCGGCCAGGGGGTGTCCAAATGACAATTATCCGCGGCACCACGCCTCGGGGCATTGCTTTGATCGTGGTGTTGATCTCGATTGTCGTGCTGTCGGTGCTGGCCGTCGGGTTCGCCTACTCGATGAAGGTCGAGACGCGGCTGGCGCGCAACGCGAGCTACGACACGGAATTGGAGTGGATGGGGCGGTCCGGTGTCGAGGTGGCGCGGTGGGTTCTGGGCCAGCAGTTGCTGATTGCCGCCGAGCCGTACGACTCCCTGAACCAAAAATGGGCCGGCGGGCCGGGCGGGCTGGCCACCTCGAACAGTCCGCTGGCCGATTTTGACCTCAGCCAACCAATCGACATGGGTGACGGGAAGGTGGTCATCACCAAGATCACCGATTTGGAACGGAAGATTAACATCAATCTGGCCGACGAGCGCATCTTGCAGCAGGCGCTTGTCTCGATGGGCGTGGATGCGGCGGAGACGCCGACCGTTGTGAACTCGATTTTGGACTGGATTGATCCGGACGACGTGATGCGGGTGGGCGGCGCGGAGAGCGATTTTTACCAGGCATTGACTCCGCCGTACGTCGCCAAGAATGGCCCGATTGATGACATTTCGGAACTGCTGCTCATCAAAGGCATGACGCCCGAATTGTTCTGGGGTCCGGCTTGCACCAACCACTCGCCGGCGGCGTTTCAGGCGAAAGGACCCTGGGGAGGATGGAATCAGGGGCCGCTCGTTTATCCCTTCGGGCTGGTGGACGTTTTTTCGACCATTTCCTCGGGGCGGATCAACATCAACACCGCCTCGGCGAGCGTCTTACAGGCAATCCCGATGATCGATCAGAATATCGCGGCGGAAATCCTGCGCATGCGGGCCGGGCCGGATGGGGTGGACGGCACCATGGACGACACGCCATTGCGCAATGCCGGAGAACTGGTGAACGTGATACCGAGCATGCAGATTGTGGGGCAGTTGCAGCGATACTGCGACGTGCGAAGCCGCACCTTTGAGGTGCGGGTGGACGCCGAGATCAGCGGCTACACGCGGCACTTCGTTGCGATTCTGGGACGCAACAGCCCGCGTGACATCCAGATTCTCAGCTTCTACTCGCAATGAACTCTGCTCGGCCCCCCTGGGCTGACAAGGCCATCTTCATCACCGGCACGGACACTGGCGTCGGCAAAACGCTACTCACGGCCATGCTGCTGCATCATCTCCGCCAATCGGGCGTTCATGCCTTGGCGATGAAGCCGTTCTGCTCCGGGGATCGTGAGGACGTCGAGTTATTGCGGCGTCTGCAAGACGGGGAGTTGCAGCCCGATGAGATCAATCCTTTCTATTTTCGAGATCCAGTAGCGCCATTGGTCGCCGCCCGCAGTGAATGCCGGAGAATCACTTGTTCCCAAGTCATTGCGGCAGTGGGAGAAATCGCGGATCGATGCGATTGGTTGCTGATCGAGGGGGCTGGAGGAGTGCTGGTGCCGCTGGGTGAAACGTTCTCTGTCCTGGACCTGATTGCCCGATCGGACTGCCGCGTCCTGATCGTGTCGCGCAATCGCCTCGGAACAATCAATCACACCCGATTGACCGTTGCGGCGCTGCAGTCTAGAGGCATCCGACAGTTGAAAGTAGTGGTCGTGCAGCCGAGGGATCTGGACAGTTCATCCAGTTCGAATATATTGACCCTGAGAGAGTTGCTTGGTAGTGTGCCTGTCCTGGCGTTACCCGATTTGAACCTGCGGGCGGCTCAAATCCGCACCGTGAAAGAAAACCAAAAAAAATTAAAAAAAAACCTTGCACGCGTCTTGGAGTGAGATACTCTGTGCCTCGCTGTTCGCGGAACAGATGTGGTAGTAAAAATGAGAAATTGACAGGTTCCGCTCGCAGAGCGACACTTCGAGTGTAAATAAATTAGCTTGAGTTTGAGTAATTAAGTTGATGTTAAGTCAGTTGGAGTGTATGGTGACAGGCTATTTTAGGCCCCAAAAAATTGGGCGCTTACTGACGGCTTTCGGCAGCAGTGCCAGTGCTCTTTGAAAATTAAGTTGTGCGATAAGTGAGAGCCCCTTCAGGGCTAGCCGGTTGGTTGGCTGGCTTTGAAGAGTTTTAACAATTAAAAAGTCATCCGGTCGTGAGACCGGATGGGAATCAACAAATGTTTCATACGGAGAGTTTGATTCTGGCTCAGAACGAACGCTGGCGGCGTGGATAAGACATGCAAGTCGAACGATCCTCATAGGGTAGCAATATTCAATGAGGAAAGTGGCGCAAGGGTGCGTAACACGTGGGTAATCTGCCGCGAAGCCCGGAATAACTCCGAGAAATCGGGGCTAATGCCGGATGTGATTGTCAGGAGGCATCTCTTGGCACTCAAAGTCGGGGACCGTAAGGCCTGACACTTCGTGATGAGCCCGCGGCCTATCAGGTAGTTGGCGGGGTAACGGCCCACCAAGCCTACGACGGGTAGCTGGTCTGAGAGGACGACCAGCCACACTGGAACTGAGACACGGTCCAGACACCTACGGGTGGCAGCAGTCGAGAATTTTTCACAATGGGCGCAAGCCTGATGGAGCGACGCCGCGTGGGGGATGAATGGCTTCGGCCCGTAAACCCCTGTCATTCGCGATCAATTCGTCTAGCCAAATACGCTAGTCGTTGATAGTAGCGAAAGAGGAAGGGACGGCTAACTCTGTGCCAGCAGCCGCGGTAATACAGAGGTCCCGAGCGTTGTTCGGATTCACTGGGCGTAAAGGGTGCGTAGGCGGTCGGATAAGTCTAACGTGAAAGCCCGCAGCTTAACTGCGGAATGGCGTCGGATACTATTCGGCTGGAGGGTGGGAAGGGGGACTGGAATTCTCGGTGTAGCAGTGAAATGCGTAGATATCGAGAGGAACACCAGCGGCGAAGGCGAGTCCCTGGACCACTCCTGACGCTGAGGCACGAAAGCTAGGGGAGCAAACAGGATTAGATACCCTGGTAGTCCTAGCCCTAAACGGTGCATGTTTGCTGTAAAAGGAATCGACCCCTTTTGTGGCGAAGCTAACGCGTTAAACATGCCGCCTGGGAAGTACGGCCGCAAGGTTAAAACTCAAAGAAATTGACGGGGGCCTGCACAAGCGGTGGAGTATGTGGCTCAATTCGATGCAACGCGAAGAACCTTACCTGGCCTTGACATGCAAGTAGTAGAACCATGAAAGTGGGACGAGGTAGCAATACCAGCTTGCACAGGTGCTGCATGGCTGTCGTCAGCTCGTGTCGTGAGATGTTGGGTTAAGTCCCGCAACGAGCGCAACCCCTGTGTCCTGTTGCCACTCGGCCGAGAGGCTGAAGCACTCTGGACAGACTGCCTCGCTCAAACGGGGAGGAAGGTGGGGATGACGTCAAGTCAGTATGGCCCTTACGGCCAGGGCTGCACACGTACTACAATGCCTGGTACAAAGGGAAGCAAGACCGTCAGGTGGAGCTAATCCCCAAAGCTAGGCCCAGTTCAGATTGTCGTCTGCAACTCGACGACATGAAGCTGGAATCGCTAGTAATGGCGCATCAGCTACGGCGCCGTGAATACGTTCCCAGGCCTTGTACACACCGCCCGTCACATCATGAAAGCCGGTTGCACCCGAAGTCGCCTTTGACAATGCGCCGAAGGTATGGCTGGTGATTGGGATGAAGTCGTAACAAGGTAGCCGTAGGGGAACCTGCGGCTGGATCACCTCCTTTCTAAGGAGTAACCACGGGTCCGAAGTAATAATCGGACTTTCGAGGTCGACCGATTCGCAAGAGTCGGGGTGGGTTCAATAACTTATCGCACAACTTATTTTTTAAAGAGTGTCAGGTTCTTTGACGTAAAGTGGAAGCGATTGAGCGCTGGATTGCACGGGCTATGTGAGCCTAGTTTGCAGTATATAATTGATGACAGAGGTATGGTTTTCTCTGGTGTCAAGTGGGGCTGTAGCTCAGTTGGTAGAGCGGTAGCTTTGCAAGCTAAAGGTCAGGAGTTCAAGTCTCCTCAGCTCCACCAATTTCAGCTTTTGTTGCTGATGGGCGTGTAGCTCAGTTGGTTAGAGCATGCGCTTGATAAGCGCAGGGTCGCTGGTTCGAGTCCAGTCACGCCCACCACTTGCGAAAATTTTCGCCGAGGCCGGCATTGGGGCGCAAGTCCTGTGACGGTGTTCGGGTGAGTTCTTTGACAACTACACATAGGTAGAAAACACTAGGGCAAAATACAATTCGTCGAGTGACCGTTGGTAACAACGGTTTCTTTTGTGATCAAGCTACTAAGGGCTTATGGTGAATGCCTTGGTGCCAAGAGGCGATGAAGGACGTAGCAAGTTGCGATAAGCCCCGGGGAACCGCAAGCAGGTTATAATCCGGGGATTTCCGAATGGGATAACCCAACGAGTTTAATTGCTCGTTATCGATCGGATGAATTCATAGTCCGGCGAGGCGAAACGCGGTGAAGTGAAACATCTCAGTAACCGCAGGAAAAGAAAACAAAGTGATTCCGTCAGTAGTGGCGAGCGAAAGCGGAACAGGCTAAACCGGGAGGACTTGTCTTCTCGGGGTTGTGGGATCTTAATGTGGGAGGTCAGGAGCTAGCAGAACCTTCTGGAAAGCTGGGCCAAAGACCGTGACAGCCGAGTATGCGGCAGCTTCAAACCCCCTAAAGATATCCCAAGTAGCACGGTGCACGTGAAACTCTGTGCGAATCCGCCCGGACCACCGGGTAAGCCTAAATACTCCTTGGCAACCGATAGTGAACTAGTACCGCGAGGGAAAGGTGAAAAGCACCGCTGTTAGCGGAGTGAAAGAGTTCCTGAAACCATATGCCTACAATGTGTGGGAGCCGCACCGCAAGGTGTGGTGACCGCTTGCCTTTTGCATAATGAGTCTGCGAGTTATTGTCCGTGGCTAGCCTAAGCTCCTTTGGGGCGGAGGCGAAGCGAAAGCGAGTGCGAATAGCGCGGCCAGTCGCGGGCAATAGACCCGAAGCGGAGGTGATCTACTCTTGAGCAGGTTGAAGTTTGGGTAATACCAAATGAAGGACCGAACTCGTAGATGTTGAAAAATCTTGAGATGACTTGAGAGTAGGAGCGAAAGACTAATCAAACCCCGTGATAGCTGGTTCTCTCCGAAAT
>JAJXZI010000009.1 GCA_021780115.1 bacterium
TCCTGGCCGCCGGGTGGCGGCGGGACTACAACGAAGCGAGGCCGCATTCGTCGCTGGAATATCTGGCACCGGCGGTATTCGCCGCGCGCTGGCGCGCTCCGGTCGGGGCTACGCCCCTTCCTGCGCACGCCAGCGCGGAACAACCAAAACCATGAACCAAAACTCTCATAGCACATGGATCAACAAATGGGGGCTTGCCAGGGGATGCGTTTGCATCCCCTCCATCTATAGGAATCCCGATCCTTGTACAATAACGCTAAAGTAATGTTTGGCCCTTTCCAAAACACGCGCTGAGGCCCGTACGAAACCATTGATTCTACTGGAATTCAGGGATGGGGTGGCTGACGGGACTTGAACCCGCGACGTCCAGATCCACAATCTGGGGCTCTAACCAACTGAGCTACAGCCACCGTTCTGTCAGGCACACTAAGTTTGATGGCCGATGGCGTCAAGCCTGGGCCGGCAGCCGGTGGGAAAAGCGCTTGACAGAAGCGGTCCCTTCGACTTAATTACGTGCGCAGTCTAAATGAAGACCCTGTTAACCATGATCAAGCGCAGCGCGCAACCGGACGGGAGGATGTCCCGCTGGCAGCGCGTTCACGCGCCCCTTGGTAACGTGGGAGGATGGTTTTAGGCGAACAACCCGTTTTCAAAGAACCCGCGATTGCCAAGCCAATCGCGGGTTTTTTGTTGAACCCTGGCCGCCCGCGCCGGCGGCCGCACAACGAAAGGACAAAACCATGAACGAAAACCACACCAGAGTGCCGACGCGTTTCGCGCCGGACACGCGCTTCACGGTGACGCCGCTGCCGGCAGCGCCGACGCGGGCCGCGCAGGAACGGGAGCTCGAGCGCCTGAAGTACGGGCTGCTGGAGGAGTTCCTGAACGAAACAGCAGCCCCGGAACTCAATGCCTTTTATCGCCAGGCGGCGAACGAAGCGGCGGGTCTGGCCTGGCTCACGCCCTATCCGTTGCTCGTCTTTCCGGGGCTGTTCCAAGAGCTGGCGCAGGCCGCGCGAGCGCAGGCGTCGCGTCAGGAACAAATCCGCAGGCGCAGCCAGGAATTCCTGGCCCTGGCAGCATGAGAACCCAAGTGATCCGGCGCGAAGGCGCGGGCGGCCGTTGCCGCGGGCGAGGTATGCTCTGCACGCCCGCGGCAACGGCCGCCCGGCGCATTGCGGCATTTCATCGCCGTCGCCGCAGGCCTGAGGCGTTGACCAGGCCGGCGAGGCCTCGTCCGTGTCCTCAACAAGCCCGGCCGGGAATCGAGCACGAGGGCCCGCTGCGAGGGCGACGATTGTCCGCCAGGCACTACTGAAGCGTTACCCGCCGCCGCGTTTCGGTTTGACCGGTCTCGCTCGCGCCGTAGCTTGGCGCCGTGGCGACCGAGGCGATCCAGCCGAACCCGTGGATGATCCTGCCGTTCGGCGGACTTCTGGCCGCCATTGCGCTGGGGCCGCTGCTCGCGCTGGATGGGTGGCGGAAACACTATCCCAAAGTGGCCGGCGCGCTGGCGGTCGTCACGTTGGCTTACTATTTCTTCGGCCTGCACGCTCCCCAGCGGGTGTGGCCGGTGGCCCACGAGTACGTGAGCTTCCTGGCCCTCATCGGCTCGCTCTATGTCGTCTCGGGCGGAATCCACCTCCGTATCCAAGGCGAGGCCACCCCGCGCGCCAACGTCGCCTTCCTGCTGCTCGGCGGACTGGCCGCCAACGTCCTGGGGACCACCGGCGCGTCGATGCTCCTCATCCGCCCCTGGCTGCGCATGAACAAATACCGCGTCACCGCGCATCACGTGGTTTTCTTCATCTTCATTGTCGCGAACGTCGGCGGCGGCCTCACCCCCATCGGTGACCCGCCGCTGTTTCTCGGTTATCTGAATGGCGTGCCGTTCTGGTGGGTGGCCCGGCACGCTTGGCCTGCGTGGGTCGTGGGTATGGCCATCCTGCTGGGAATGTTCTACCTGGTTGACCGGCACAACTACCTCCGTGCGCCGCTGCCCGTTCGCGCCGCCATCACCCAACCGCCGGAACGATGGCGGTTGGAGGGACTATTCAATCTGTTCTTTCTCGCCGTCCTGCTGGCGGCCGTCTTTGTCTCCCATCCGGTGTTTCTGCGGGAAGGCTTGATGGCTGGCGCCGCCGCCGGTTCCTGGTTCACCACGGACCGCCGGGTGCATGAAGCAAACCGCTTCCACTGGGAACCGATCAAGGAAGTCACGATCCTCTTCGCCGGCATTTTCGCGACCATGATCCCCGCCCTCGACTGGCTCCAGGCGAACGCAGGCTCGCTGGGCCGCCCGACGGCCGGCTCGTTCTACTGGGGCTGCGGCCTGCTTTCCAGCGTGCTGGACAACGCCCCGACGTACCTCGCGTTCCTGAGCGCCGCGCTCGGCAACCGGGCCGGCCCCGGCGCCTCGCTGTCACCGGCCCTGGCAACGCTTCCGGCCGGGCCGGCGCCGGGGGCGTTGCTGGTGACAGATTCGGCGTCCGCCGCCATTCTGCTCGCGATCAGCATCAGCGCGGTCTTTTTCGGCGGTTGCACCTACCTCGGCAACGGCCCCAACTTCCTGATCAAATCCATCGCCGACCATCAAAAAGTCCACACGCCCACCTTCCTCGGCTACATCGGGAAGTTCGCCGTCCCCTTCCTGGTGCCCATGCTGGTGCTGGTGTGGCTGTTGTTCTTTTGAAGCGCCGCACCGGCCGAAGGCCGCGGACCGGAGAGAGCGCCGCGGCGGACTTTCGGCGCCTGATTCAGCGCGGCGAAATTGACTAACGCGGCCCTCGCGCAAAGGTTATCGCCAATTGTTCCCAGAACCCTATGAGCGATTTGCCCGAATACGTTGATCAGTTACCCAACATCTGTGGCGCGGAGGCGCAGGTCGCCGCCGCCGTGCGGACTGGCCGCGAGCGTCCGGTTTTCCGGGCGGAGAGCCGGACGGATTTCGGCGGCATCCGGAGCGCCTTTGCGACCGCGCTGCACATGCACCAGCCGCTGATTCCCGCGGGCGGACCCGAATTGGGCACGGCCGGGATCATCAGCAATCTGAAGCACATGATGGACAACCCGGGCGTCGGCGACAACCACAACGCCGCCGTCTTCCACTGGTGCTACAAGCGCATGGGCGAGTTCATCCCGCAACTGGTCGAGGAAGGCAAACAGCCCCGCGTGATGCTGGAATACTCCGGCACGCTGCTGCACGGCCTGCGTCAGATGGGCCTGCACGACGTCTTCGACAACCTCCAACGCATCACCTGCGAGCCGCGCTACCGCGCCGCCGTGGAATGGCTCGGGGCCCCGTGGGGGCACGCCGTGGCGCCGTCCACGCCGGTGCAGGACTACCGCCTGCACGTCCAGGCCTGGCAGCATCACTTCGCGGCGATCTTCGGCCTGGAGGCGGTGGGCCGGGTCCGAGGCTTCTCCCCGGCGGAAATGGCGTTGCCGAATCACCCGGAAACCGCCTACGAGTTCGTCCGGACGCTGAAAGATTGCGGTTACCAATGGGTGCTCGTGCAGGAACACACCGTCGAGCGCCCGGAAACCGGCGGCGGACCGGAACGCAGGCACCTGCCGCATCGGCTCGTCTGCCGCAACGCCCGCGGCGAGGAGGCGAGCATCATCGCCATCCTGAAGACCCAGGGCAGCGACACCAAGCTGGTCGCCCAGATGCAGCCGTATTACGAGGCGAAGGGACTGTCCCGGTGGGAACTGGCCGGGCGGCCGGTGCCGCCGCTCGTCACGCAGATCGCCGATGGCGAGAACGGCGGCGTGATGATGAACGAATTCCCGGCGAAGTATCTCGAGGTCATGCGCGAGTGTTCCGGATCACCCACTCCGGCCCTGAACGTCACGGAATACCTGGAGCACCTCTTCGCCCTGGGGATCCAGGAGAAGGATCTTCCAGTGCTGCAGCCCCTGTTCCAAAAGCGGATCTGGGATCGGTTCCATCCCGGCGACGGCGCGGAGCGGCTGGCGCAAGTCCTCGAGCAACTCAAGAAGGAGGACCACCGTTTCCACATGGAAGGCGGCAGTTGGACCAACAACATCTCCTGGGTCCGGGGCTACGAGAACCTGCTCGGCCCGATGGAGCGCGCCAGTTCGCTGTTTCACGAGAAGGTGCTCAAGCCGGGCGTTCCCGCGAACGACCCGCGGTTCCGCAACGCGCTGTTCCACCTGATGTGTTCGCAGACCAGTTGCTACCGCTACTGGGGCCAGGGCATCTGGACCGACTATGGCCGGGAGATTTGCCGGCGGCTCGAAGCCATCCTCACTCACGACCTCTGAGATCAGGGGGACTCCACTTCCCCGCGGCCACCGCGGCGAACACCGAACCCGAACTTCCTGCCCCGAACCGCGCCGTCCCTGGCCGTCGGTCCAGCGTTGGCCCGCCCGGTGGGCCTTGCAGGCAGCCAGTCCCCGCCCGGCCACCGGCCGGGCCTTGACAAATCCCGGTCTTGGCGGACAGTCCCGGAGTCGTAATGATGTGAACCAGCATCCGTAATTCTCACAGCGCTTGGCCGGGATTGGCTGGGCAGACGGCGGGAGGCGGTGGGGTGCGGGTTCACAACCGGCATGGAGAAAAAACTGTATGAGAATCCCGTTCCTGCGTCCGCTGGTCACGGCGGTGCTCACCAGCGTCGTCACCTTGAACGCCGCCGCCCAGGTGCAGCAAATGATCGCCGAACCGTCCGACGGATCGAGTCTGAACTACGTTCACGGCTTTGACCTGTACGACTCCGGCCTGTTCTGGGCGTCGGGGGGCAACACCTGCGGCGGCGAATTCGCCAGTTACACGCGCATCGGGTTGCTGGGCTACGCCACGTTCCCACCCCTGCCGGCCCATTACGTGATGCGGGATTGCGTCCCCATACCGGCGGACGTCGTGCGGGACGACGCTTATGTCTATTACGCGGATAACAACACCGGACGGCTCTACAAGAAGGCCGTCAACGCGCAGACGACCGACGCGCCCATGGAAATCCCCACCCCGTACACGCCGCTGAACAGTGGGTTCCAGTTCGGCGCGATGATGATGTGGAACGGCCGCCTGTACTGGACCGACAACAACGCAAACCAGTTCCAGGTCAACAGCATCAACCCCGATGGCACCGGCGCGAACAACGACCTGACCGCCGGCTACGGTGGCGGCAATCACGTCAAAAAACTCGTCGGCTTCACCTACGAGCCGAGCCTGTTCACCTTCGTGGATGCGCTGTTCATCCTGACGGACGACGGCACGCTGTTCCGTCAGGACGTCAACCCGCGGGCGTATGACTTGATCACTGTGGACTCGGGCGTTCTGGACTTCGCGCTGCGCAACGAATCAACCCGCGGCGGGACGTTCTTCTCCTTTTTCACGTCGCTCTACGCGGCCAAAGGGATGAACTTCGGCCCGTGCGCCTCCTTTCCCTCCGGCAGTCTTGTCCGGTTGGACGCCGGCACGTCTGGCGGCGGCGAAACCGTGCTCTACTCCGCCAGCAACCAGTATCAAGTCACCAGCGTGACAGTGGATGACCAATACCTGTTCCTGACCGAGCAGGGGATCGCTGGTTTCGGCGGCAATTGCGGCATCTGGCCCACCCCGGCCAACATCAAGCGCCAATCCCGGCCCAGCGACAACCCCGGCTCCAGCACGACGTGGGACCTGATCGTATCCTCTGGCTTCGGGGATCCGGCGGGGCCGAACCTGCGCAGCGACGGGCAGTGGTTGTATTTCATGAACGGCAACACGATCAACCGCATCCCGACCGGCGCGGCGTCGATCGGCTTCGATTTTCAGGCGGACGCCTTGGAAGTGGTCCAGGCCTCGCAGGACCTCAACCAGAGCGTGCCGTTGGTCGCCAACAAGGACACCTTCGCCCGGGGCTATGCCCACGTGGCCCAGAACAGCACCGCCAAGACCGCGTTCTTCCCCAGCGCGGTCCTGCACGGGTTCCTCAACGGCGTGGAGTTTCCCGATTCTCCGCTCAGCAGTTCCAGCGCGGCCTCGATCACCGCCCAGGCGTCGCTCGACACCCTGCGCGCGACGCCGGCGGACTCTTTCCTCTTCCAACTGCCGCAAAGCTGGGTGCAACCCGGCAGCCTGCAGTTGACGATGACCGTCAACCCGGACCAAAGCATTCCCGAAACCGGCAGCAATCCACTGGCGAACAACTCCGTCTCGCTGGCCGCGCCGGCATCCGTCACGAAAAAAGGCCGCGCCGCCCTGGTGCTGGTGCCCATGCGCACGGACTACCCTCCCTTCGACCCCACCTCGCCCGGCTCCGGACTGAACGGCATCCTGGCGCGCACCCGGTCGTTGTTGCCCGTCGAGGACTTCAACATTTACTACCAGACGGAGCAGGTCGAGAAACCGGTCGTGAACGTCTGCTTCTGCCTCCCGCCGGTGCAAATCGACATGAAACCGTTTTACTTCCCGGACGACCAGAACTGGGCGCTGGTCTGGATGGCGGTGCGCAACGCCCTCTCCAGCGACCCCAGCGGGGAGAACGACGTGCATTACGTCGGCACGGTGTCGCGTTTCGTCAGCAACTTCAACGGCATCGGCGGCGCGCGCGGCGTCAAGCTCTCCGACTTGGTAGGCTGGCTCCCGCCCATTTCGATTCCCTCGACGCCGTTCGACAACACGACCGTGGTGCGCTTCGAACCCGGCCCCGGCCCGACGCCGTTCGACAGCCCACTGGGCGGCGTCACCCTCGCCCACGAGCTGGGCCACAACTACGGCCGCTTCCACATTGACCAGACGATGTCCGCGCTCGGTTGCGGCGGCAGCCAGCCCGCCGCGCCGTACCAGCAGGATTATCCTTATGACCATTGTGTCATGGGACCCACCGCCGAGTCGGCGGCGCTCTTCGGCTTCGATCCCATCAGCCAGACCGCCATCCCGCCACGGACGGCGGACTTGATGTCCTACGCGCCGGTCACCTGGATTTCCGACTTCAATTGGGAGGCGATCTTCGGCCAGGTTCCCGGCGCCGCCGCGGTGGCGGCCGATGTGGTCGGCGGCCACCAGCCGAAGGGGGCATCCACGCCCCAGGTCTTGCTGGTGCGCGGTTTCATCGGGCCGACCGCGAACGACGCCACCTTCCACACGTTTTACGTCATGGGCACCAACGACGTGAACTACCCCAAGCTGGTGCGCGACCTCAACGCGGCCTCGGACATGGCGGCCGGCTATCCGTATCAGATGGTGTGTCGCGACGCGGGCGGGAATCCGCTCCAGAGCAACAACGTCCTCCTGTTCCCCGGGGAGCGCGCCGCGGTCCCGCAGATCGGCTTTGTGCAGTTCCTGCCTTTCAATCCGCTCACCCGGCTAGTCCAACTAACCTACGGCGGCACCGTGGTCACCCAGCGCGTGGTCAGCCCCAATCCGCCGGTCATCGCCCTCACCTCGCTCGCCGTGGACAGCGCCAACCAGAACGTCGCGCTCGCCTGGAACGCCACGGACGCGGACGGTGACGTGCTCTTCTTCACGATCCAATACAGCGCCGACAACGGCGCGACGTGGAACACGCTGAAAGTGGACTACGTGTGGCAGTCGATCACGATCAGCTCGAAAATGCTCCACGGCAGCACCACGGCGCGGCTGCGGGTCGTCGCCAGCGACGGCTTCAACACCAGCATGGCGACCAGCGACGCCTTCACCCTTCCCAATCACCCTCCGGTGGTGACGATCCAAGGCTTGATGCCGGATCAGCTCGTCCCGTACGGCAGCGCGATCCCGTTGACCGGACTGGCGCTCGACGCCGAAGACGGCAGCATCCCCGGCAACAATCTCGTTTGGACGCTCTCCGGCCCGACGCCCGGGGGTGGCTCCGGGAATTCGTTCCCGCTCACTGATCTCTCGCCGGGAGGCTACGCCGCGTCACTCAGCGCCACCGATTCGGACCAGATGACCGGCACGGCCGGGCTGCGCTTCCAAGTCTTGCCGCTGGTGGTGCCGGACTCCACCGCGCCCGCGTTGGACGGTACAGGCAGCGACCCGGCTTACGCCAACGCCGTCCAGGTGCGCGTGCCGCTCGGCCGCCAGGGCTTTGTTTACGCCCGGCTGATCCACTCCACCAACGACAGCGCGCTCTATGCCGCGTTCACCGGCATGAAGTTCGGCGGCAACGCGACCGTGCCCAGCCGGGTCGGTTTGCGCGTGGACCCGGACTTCAGCCAATCCTCCGCGCCGCAGACAAACGACGTCGGCTTCTACGTCGGCGAGGACGGACTCAGCTCGCAACTGGTGGGCAACGGCGCGACCATGCCACCGACCCTGTCGCCGCAGGCCGGTTTCCATGCGCTCATCGCCCGCGGCACCAACGGCTGGAGCGCCGAGTTGAAAATCGCCGACGCTCTCCTGGGTGGCTGGAACCACGCCGTCGGATTGCTGCTCAGCCACGAAGCCGTGGTAACCGCCGGCGACGTTTACCCCTGGCCGGTGTCGGCGGGCGCCAGCCAGCCGGCGACCTGGGCGCCCGCTTACTTCGGCACGCCGCCGCCGCCTGCGAATCGCCCGCCGGTCGCCCTCGCCGGCCCGGATCGGATGGTTGACCTCGCCCAGTCCCGCACGATCTATCTCGACGGCACCGCGAGCTACGACCCGGACGGCGACGCGCTGGCCTACCAGTGGACACAACTCACCGGGCCGGCCGTCACCTTGAGCAACGCCACCAGCGCCGGCTGCACGTTCGTCGCCGCCCCGGTCAACACCCAGACTTCGCTCGGCTTCCAACTCACCGTGTCCGACGGCACGTTCACCAGCGTGGCCAACACGACGGTGACCTTGCAGCCCACCCAGCGGGCGCGGACGACGTTCGCCACCTGGCGGACCGCGTTCTTTTCCCCGAGCCAGTTGGCCGATCCGGCCGTCAGCGGCATGATGGCCGACCCGGACGGCGATGGCGTCGTGAACCTGCTGGAGTACGCGTTCAACATGAATCCCCTGTCGCCGGATCGCAACGCGCCGGTCCAGCAAGGCAGCGGGCCGCCGGCCTTCGGCAAAATCCTCGGCGTCGATCCCGGCCAGCCGGCGTATCCGACGATCACCTTCGTGCGGTGGAAGGCCCCGGTCGATTTGACCTACTCGGTGCAAAGCTCCCTCGATCTCGTCCACTGGACCGACCAGATCGCCTCGCCCAGTTCCTTCGTCGTGCTGAGCCAGACTGACGTGGGCGACGGCAGCCAGTTGGAACTGGTGACCGTGCGGCCCACCACGCCGATGAGCGGCCCGGCCGCCGCGCCCGAGCAGTTCCTGCGGGTGGCGGTCACCTGGTCGCCCTGAGCGACGGGGCATTCCAGCCGGCTGCGTGCCGGGGCAGCGACGACAGCTTCCGCCACGGCCGGGAACACGGGCGCCCCCGCGACGCTAAAACCATCCGACGGAGCACCGGCGGCCAGATCTCCGCGCTCCTCCCTGCGCTGGGAACCGCCGCCGGAAACCCATTGCCGCCTTCTCCCCGCTTGCGTTACGCTCCGCCCGTCAGAACCGACGAATGAATTAACGACCACCACACATCTTGATTTCGCGTAGCTTCGGCTGCTGTCCACCACGAAACGGACAATTTCGACTTCATGGACGGCGCTTGGAGGCACGCCCCACCCGGGCGTGCCCGAAAGCGTTCCATGAAGGGCATGTCCGTGCCTGTGGTGGGGCGTGAGTAGGTCACGCCCCTTCGCTTTTCAGGCACAGCATCTCTTCAGGAACAAGCCATCCCCGACAGGGCTGATTCGCACGCGAGCGAAGAAGCCCATGCCCCATCTCTCCTGGAGTGAAGTGCGCGAGCGCGCCATCCGGTTTTCGCGGAACCACGCGGGCGACCGATCCGAGCACGCCGATAAACAGACATTTTGGAACGAATTCTTCGACGTCTTCGGCATCCGCCGCGCCTCCGTTGCTTCCTTCCCACACCAACGCCATTGACCTGCTCTGGCGCGGGAAGCTCCTCGTCGAGCACAAGAGTTTTGGCCAGAGTCTCGACGCCGCCGAGACGCAAGCGTTCGGCTACATCGAAGACCTCACCCGTGAAGGCCGCTTCGATGAAATCCCGCGCTTCGTTCTCGTCTCCGACTTTGCCCACTTCGTCCTCTACGATCTCGAATCGGGGGAACAGCGCGACCTGCCGCTCTTCGCTGGGCGTCCGTCCACTCGCGTTTCTTTCACGCTGAACGACTTTCCCCGGCACATCCGCGCCTTCGCCTTCATGCTCGGCCAGACGCGCGTGCGGCTCGATCCCGAAGACCCCGCCAACCAGAAAGCCTACGCTCGGATGTGCGAACTGCATGACGCGCTCAAGACAGGCGGGTTCACCGGCCACGAACTGGAGCGCCTGCTCGTCCGCATTCTCTTCTGCATGTTCGCGGAGGACACAGGCATCTTTGAGCCAGAGTCCTTTAGCCAGTTCATCCGCAACCGTACCCGCGAGGACGGCTCCGATCTCGGCGCGGAGTTGAATTTGCTCTTCGACTGGCTGAACAACCCGCAAGCCGACACTACGCTGGACGACACCGACCCGCTCTACGGCTTCCGCTACGTGAACGGCGACCTGTTCGCTGAGCGCCTCGGTTTCCCGCGCTGCACCCGCGAAATGCGCGCCGCATTGCTCTACTGCTGCGAGTTTCAGTGGGCGAGGATTTCTCCCGCCGTCTTCGGCTCGCTCTTCCAAGGCGTGCTCGACGACAAGGCCCGCCGCCAGCAAGGCGCGCACTACACCAGCGAACGCGACATCATGAAGGTGCTCCGCTCGCTCTTCCTCGACCAACTGCGCGCCGAGTTCGAGCAGTTCCAGCACGACCGCTCCTCGCGCCGCCGCGCCAACTTGGAGGTGTTCCAGCAAAAACTCCGTTCGCTCAAATTCCTCGATCCCGCCTGTGGCTGCGGCAACTTCCTCGTCCTCGGCTACCGTGAGCTCCGCCTATTGGAAATGGAAATTGTCCGTACGCTCCACGGCGCGGAGCAGCAAGTCCTCGACGTGCGCCAGTTGCTCAAGGTGGACGTGGACCAGTTCTATGGCATCGAACTTTCGGAGTGGCCCGCGCGCATTGCCGAAGTCGCGCTCTGGCTCATGGACCACCAGATGAACGGCCAGGCTGCCGAAGCGTTTGGCCAGGGCTTCGACCGTCTGCCGCTGCGTTCCTCGCCCCACGTCGTCCAAGGCAACGCGCTGCGAATGGACTGGAACTCCGTGCTTCCTCGCGAGCAATGCGCCTTTGTGATGGGCAATCCGCCGTTTGTCGGAAAGAAGGAACGGAACGCGGAGCAAAAGGCAGACATGGAGATTGTCTGGGGTGAAACGAAAGGCACAGGGGTTCTGGATTACGTGACTGCTTGGTATGTGACTGCTGCTCGCTACTGCGATAGAGCACGAATTCCAGTCGCGTTCGTGTCAACCAACTCAATTTCTCAGGGCGAGCAAGCAGGCATCTTGTGGGCTGAACTATTTCAGCGATGGCACCTGAAGATTCACTTTGCGCACCGTTCGTTCCCATGGCAGAGCGAAGCGCAGGGAGCCGCCCACGTTCACGTCGTCATCATCGGCTTTGGCGCGTTCGACCAGCCGCGCAAGCGCATCTACGATTACGATCAGGGCGAAGAGCACGTCACCGTCACCGAGGTTGCGAACATCAATCCCTACCTAATTGCGGCGAGCGACGTGACCGTTCGCACCCGGACAGAGCCGATAAATGGTGCGCCACCCATCAGCTACGGCAGCATGATGATCGACAAAGACCGAGCCGCTGGCGATGAGGCGGGACTGATCCTGACGCGTGAGCATCGCGATGCGCTGCTGGCTGAATGTCCAGCGTTGCAGCCATTCATCCGCGTCCTTTACGGAGGAGATGAGTTTCTGAACGGAATCGAGCGGTGGTGTCTTTGGCTGGTGGACGCTCCTCCGCAACTTCTCCGCCAGAGCGCGCTTCTGCGCGAGAGAATCGAAACCGTTCGGCAGTTTCGGGAAGCGAGCGGTCGGGAGCAAACTCGAAAACTTGCCGCGACACCCGCGTTGTTCGGAGAAATCCGACAGCCGGCTGCTTGTCTCCACTGCCTGGGAGGCGCCTTTCGCTGCGGGTGCTTCGCCCGGCGAACGGTGGCTCGGCCCGGAGCGGGGAACCCGTCCACTGATTTCCTTCGATTCCCGGTCGGAGCTGGAAGGCTGTTTCGTTGGAAACCTGGAAAACAAGGGGTTTGTGGGCATTTCAGCGGTGCGATGGCTCTTTTCGTCCTGAAATCCGCATGTTTGGAGCACGCATCTCATGATTCCTGCCAAGAATCTCAATGTTCCAAGCAGGAATCTGCATGTTCCGACCAGGAATTCCAGAATTCCTCGCAGGAATCTAGATATTCCTGCTTGGTGCAGACAGGTTCCTGGCTGGAATATCGGCGTTTCTGGCAGGTGTGCCGTGATGGCTGGTTATTTTTTGCAGATTCCATGATGGGGTTTTGTGGCTCCTGGTTAAAAACTTCAGATTGGCCTTCGGAACACGGTGGACAGAAACAGGGGTGCCTGGAGTTAATGTCATTTTCTCGCAAGAAAAGAGGTGAATACGATACTGACCCATCCAAGGGCACGGCCGGCGACCCGGCGTCCGGCAAAGACGGCTCGAGTCCTCAATGGGTGGGCGACTCCGTGGCCGGTGTTGACTCCGCTACGGCCGGGCCGCGGGTATCCCCGCGGCCCGAAAATCGTCCAACGGTGCATCGGCGGCCGGATCTCCGCGCTCCTCCCTGAAGCGTGTGCATCTGGCAGGTTCTCCCGGTTCGTGATTCCGGAGGTTATCCCCGTGACCGTTCTGACGCGCTTCGATCAAGGCGCACCGGTGACGCACGCCCGGCGGGGTCCAGGCTGGACCGCTGCGTTGGAA
>JAJXZI010000331.1 GCA_021780115.1 bacterium
AACTGCAAGCCCTCGGCGCGGACGTCGTGGAGATTTCCCTGCCGCACACGGATTACGCGATTGCAACCTACTACATCATCGCCACCGCCGAGGCGAGCGCCAACCTCGCCCGCTTCGACGGCGTCCACTACGGCCTGCGGATCGACGGCGCCGACCCGGGCGAACTCTACGGCCGGACGCGCGGCGCGGGTTTCGGCCCAGAGGTCAAGCGCCGCATCATCCTCGGCACCTACGTGCTGAGCAGCGGCTACTACGACGCCTATTACCTGCGCGCCCAGAAAGTGCGCACGCTCATCCGACAGGATTTCCTCCGGGCCTTCGAGACGGTGGACGCCATCATCGGGCCGGCCTCGCCGACCGCCGCGTTCCCGATTGGCGAAAAGGCGGACGACCCGCTGCAGATGTATCTCTCCGACATCTTCACCATCTCTTGCAACCTGGCGGGCATCTGCGGCCTGGTCGTGCCGTGCGGGTTCACGCCATCGCCGAAGTTGCCGATTGGTTTGCAACTGCTGGGCCGGCCATTCGGCGAGGAGACCCTGCTGCGGATTGGCCACGCCTACGAGCAGGCCACGCCGTGGCACAGCGAAAAGCCGCCGATCACCACCTCATCGGCGGCTTGATCCGCCGGCCACCGCCGCTACCACGGCCGCCGTAATCGAAGGAACTCGTTCCCGGCCGTCCCCGGCAGCGTGACACTGGAGGAGCCCAGGCCGCTGTCCACAGTGTTGGTCAGCCACTGCCAATGCGCGGCCGGGCCAAGCTCGCTCGTGCCCTCCAGGAGCGTGTCGGCGACGGTCTGGGGCCAGGACACCGTCACCGAACCACCGCTTGCCGCCGCGCTGAGCCGCACCGGGCTTCCGATCACGATGGTTCCGTTGTTCGACGTTGTCGCCGAGGAAATCGATCCCTGGAATGTGGAGGTCACCGTCCAGGTATAGCTGCCGGGAAGCGCGTAAGTGTGGGCGGCGAACTGGTCCGTGCCGTGCGCGCTACCGTCGCCAAAGTCCCAGTTGAAAATGATCGACCCGGTGAGGTTGCTCAGCGTTGCCACCACCCCAAACGGCACGGGCCAGGCGGCTGGATACGACGGCGGAACCTGGGGTTGCGCGGAAATGCCGGACGGTCCCTGCGTCACCGCCACCGTGCCGGTGCCCAGGTTGGAGTTCTTCGCCCCGTCGTACGCGGCGAAGGTGAAGGTGTCGCTGCCGACAAAGCCGGGGGTGGGGAAATATGTGGCCACGCCGGTATTGGTGTTCAAGCCCACGGAACCGTTGGCCGGCTGCGAGATAATCCGCACCGTCAAGCCGCTTCCGGTCGCCGGCAGCGTCAGGGCGACGGCTTTGTCGTTCGTGGTATTGGTGGTGACGTTGGCCACAGTTGGCGCGGCGCTGGGATTCGCATCGCCTTCGCTGGGCCCCAGGTGGCAGGTGTAGCAACCGACCAGCGCGCCGCGGAACAGGGTCACCTGAGTGGAGCCTTGGTCGGAGCCGAGGGTGAAAACGCGGTCCGCCTGCGCCCGCGAGAGCACCGTGCCACGATAATCGGTGCCGTGGCACGCCTGGCACTGGGCGCGGTTGCCGCCGACGAGGTCGTGGTGGGTGTTCACCCAATCCTGGCTGATCGGGTGCATGCCGTGCGGGCCGCCGCTCATGCTGGCGGCGTTGGCCGGCATCGTGACATGGCAGGCGGTACACTCGACCATGACGCCGACGTGGCCTTGCAGCGCGAGGTTGCGCAGATTGTCATTCCGGTGCGTGCTGGGAAATTCGGCGTGCGTCGAGCCGTGGCAGGCGGAGCATTGCAGGCCGCCGTGGCCGGCGGAGAACCGGTAGAGCGAGAGGCCGGCGGCGGGCGTGTTCGGCTGCGTGGCAAAGGTCGGGTTCACCGCGACGCGCGGCGAACCGTTGGTGTCGAGCGCCGTGGTGTAGCGAATTTGGCCGTTGTTGCTGGTGGCGGTGCCGGTGTGGCAACTCTGGCAGGCCGGTTCCATAAACCAGCCGACGCGATTGGTCGCGCCGACGGCGCTCATGGTGCCGTGGCAACTCTGACACTGCATCGCCATCGAGCCGTCGGCCGCAATCGCCCCGCCCATCGCGCCGCGCAGGCAACGGGTCGTCGAACCGGGATGGCAGCGGTAGCAGGCCGCGCGGTTGGCGGCGGCGTCGAGCGTGACCTGCAAGTCGGGATCCAGAACGTGGGCGTGGTAGCCATGCACCGAGGCCGTCAGCGCGGGGATGGTGCCGAAGCTCGGCGCGCCCAGCGCCTCGGACGCATGGCAGGCGGCGCACAGAACAGGTTTGCCGTCGGCGGTGACACCGCGATAAAGGCCGGCCGGGTTAAAGCCGCGCGCGGTGAGCGCGGCGGCATACAGCGCGGGAGACAAGGCGAACTGGCGTTCGTCGTGGAGGCGCAGAATGTTCAGGCGATAGTCACGTTCCGGCAAGCCGTCCCAAACCCAGCCCGCGACCGGTTGGGCCGCGTCCCCGGTGCCCGAGGCATGGCAGGCGCGGCAATCCATTTCATCGGAGATCGGCAGGACGACGTCGTTGGTGGCGATCGGTTGGCGGGCGGAATTCCAGGCGATCAGGCGCATCAACGGGTAGGGATTCTTCCGGTGGGCATCGTCGTAGGGCGAGAGCGGGATGCCCTCGGCGCGCCACCAGTTGGCCGGCGTGGCGACGCCGGCGGCCGGCTGGTTCGTCACTTCGAAGAGCATGGTTTGCGGCGTGTTGCTCACCCCGGGCATGGACCACCCCGCCAGCCCGGCTTCCGGCGCCAGCGGGACGCCGTAGAGCGCGGCGGCGTACGTGTAGAAATTCCCTTTGCCCATCGCCGTTGAGTCGAACGAGCCGTCCGGATCGGCGACGGCCTGGTAGGTCACGGTGTAGCCGGCGCCGTTGGTGACCAGCAGGCCGCCCACGATGAGCTGGGCCTCGACGGTGTTGTAGGGCGGCAAAATGGAGAACACCGAGTAGTCGCTGTCCATGCAATGCATGCCGAGGTTGTTCCAGCCGAGGACGGTGGAGTTGGCGGCCGAAACCGCCCACGGCAGACCGGTGGCCAACAGCAGCAGGACGTAGCGCGCAACCGAGAGACGGGATTGTTTTTCCATAACTTTGTGCCCGGAATCTAAAGGCGTTCGGGAAAACGTCCACGGGTCGGCGAGCGTTTTCACCGCCTGCCATGCGAACCATCCAGCCGGCTAATTCGCCATGCCGGGGGCGGCGGCCGCGAGGTTGTGGA
>JAJXZI010000114.1 GCA_021780115.1 bacterium
CCCGGGTGTTATCGTTGATCCATCACTGGCTCCACACTCAAGCAAACGCTACGCCCTGACTCATTGTTCCGATAATCAGTGAGAACTGGTATAACGCAGGCAACGGCCCGCACGCGGTGCCGGTTATGAAACAGTGCGCGGATGTTCCCACCGATGTCCTCTGCGGGTCCGGCCCACGCCTCCGCGGTCCGGATGGGCGGGGGGCTGGCGTTCCGTTCGCGGAGGGTGCTGCTTGCACCCGCGGGTTAAAGGGCAATATTGCCCTAGATCGACCGTCAGGCTGTCACCGACATGTTGTATGAAGACGTTTCAACGAACTGGACATCCCCGAACCTGCCTCACAATCCGGTTGTTGGTGACCGCGGCGCTGCTGGGGTCACCCCTGCTCCTTAAATCCTCGGCCCTGGAGGGGAAATCTGACGCGCCTTCAGCCGCCGCCCCGTCCGCGGTTGCCCCAGCCCCACCGGCGCCGGCCCCGCCCACCAGCGCGATGCCCGTCTTCCCGGAGTACACGGGCATCCCGGACGTTTTGAAGCTGGTGCATGCGGGTGTCAGCGCCGACGTCATCCTGACGTATATTCGGAGTTCCCCCAGGACTTACGCCCTCACCGCCACTGACATCATCACGCTGAAGGAGCACGGCGTCACCGGGGACCTCATTGCGGCCATGATGCAGCGGAGCGCGGAGGCGCGGGCGCAGGGGGCGCAAGTCCAGGAGGCCATGCAAGCCCAGCAGGCTATCCAAGCCCAGCAGGCCGCACAGGCCGCGCAGGCCATCCAAGCCCAGCAGGCCGCGCAGGCCCAAGCGGCGAGCGCCGCCCCGCCGCCCGCTCCCGAGTATGCCCCGCAACCCGCTTATGCGGTCCAGTCGGCCCCTTACCCGTACCCGGCTTACCCCAGCTACGACTACGGCTATTACTACGGCTCCCCGTGGCCTTACTTCTACCCCGGCATCGGCATCGGTCTTGGCTTCGGCTATGGTTATGGGGGATATGGTTATGGCGGCTATGGCGGCTATCGCGGCGGCTTTGGGGGCCATGACGGGTTTCGCGGGGGCTTCGGAGGCCGTGGCGGCGGCTTTGGTGGTTACGGTGGAGGTTTCGGCGGGCATGGCGGAGGCTTCGGGGGCCGGGGTGGTGGTTTTGGGGGTCGCGGTGGAGGTGTCGGCGGGCATGGCGGAGGTTTTGGTGGGGGTGGCCGTCGCTGAAAGGCGCCTTCGGTTTCGCCTGGGCCGCCCCTATCCGGAACCCGCGTCCGGGAGGAGTTCGGGATAGCGGATTGCTGCTTTCTGCTGCGCGCTTGTGGTTTCCGCCCCAGGACACACGTTACTGCGGCGAGTTCTGGCGCACGGCCACCATGTTCGACTTCCCCCCGCGTTACCTCAAGAACGAGTCGGTGGGATCTGCCAGCGCGAGGCTAATTCGCGGGGATACGAACCGTGATGACGTTGGAGACACCCGTGCCCCGCGGGCCTTGCGGCGTGGGCACCACCGCGTACACCCGGTAGCGGAAGATCTTCCCCGGCTGCACGTCGCGATCGATGGCTGTGGTGACGTCCGGTCCGCCTTGCCCGATGGCGTTGACGAAATCCGTGGCGTCGGCGTCGGCGCAGCGCTGAACGACATACGCCATCGCCCCCTCGGCATGAGTTGTCCAGCGCAATTCCACGCGGGCAGCCGTCACCTTGATCGCGTGCAACTCGGTGGGGGCGTTGGGCGAAGGCGGGCCGGGCTGAGGGCCTTGCTGATCGGGCGCTGGCTGCATGCGCTGGGGTTGGGGGCGGTCGCCGGGAGCGTCCAATTGCGCTCGGGCCAGGGCGTAACGCTGGCGCATGAAGCTCTCCATGCTGGCGAGGATGTCCGGGTATCCCGTATCGGAAGGAACCGTCGCCCGCCGCGGCGGATAAGGATCTTCCGCGAGATCAGCACGGATCTGCTCGTGCAAGGCCCGGAGTTTGGGGATGAGGACCTCCGGACGGAACCAGGTTTCCAGGATGCTGCGTGCTTGTTCCCGGTAGCTTTGGAGGAGTTTCGGATTGGAAACCAACCGCTCCATCAGCGGGCGCTCCGGGACCGGGGCGGGCCAGGCGGCATGCCAGCCCTCGAGCACCGGCACGCGACCAAACGCGTGGTCCGCAAATCCCACATCCAGATCCCACGGAACGTAAGTCCAGCGCTGGTCGGCCGGGTTCCGGTACAAATAGTAGTTGTGCGGTTGCCAGCCGGTGTATTGATCGAACGCGCCGGCCAAAAGCATCACCGCCGTCGTCTTCACCAGAGCGTCGACATCCAGGATCCGGCGCAGGTCCTCCTCGCTGCCGGCGGGCGCATCGACGGCGCGGATGAACCGGACCAGCTCCGCATAGGCCGCGACCTCCCGGCCGGCGTGCAGTTCAAAGCTCTTTTGATAGAGCGCCGGATCGCTCCCGAGATAGCGCAGGTCGGCGCCCGGCCCGGCCTCGTCCACTTTGAACAACGCGCCCCGGTCGGTTCCGAAATGCCGTTCGAGAAACGTCTTGTCGATCCGCTCCACATTCACGTACACGCCCAAGCGCTTCCCGTTCAG
Source organism: bacterium (assembly GCA_021780115.1). Lineage (GTDB taxonomy): Bacteria > Verrucomicrobiota > Verrucomicrobiia > Limisphaerales > JAJXZI01 > JAJXZI01. The sequence continues at coordinate 2,566 of JAJXZI010000114.1, forward strand.
GTCCACCCGGGCGTAGTTGCAACGCGACGCCTTGACTCCGAGGCCCCGGAGCACGTCGGTGATCAGGCGTTCACTGAAGACGCTGCCGAACTGGATGCCGTTGTCCAAGGCAACATGCCGCAGCCCCAGGAAACGCTGGCCCTTCTGGTATTCGGCAAAGGCGATTAGAATCCCCCGCTTGTACGGCGAATCCGGCATGGAGGAGCTGTTGCCTTTGTAGCGGACGCCCACGTGGTGGAGCGTCTGGTCGTTCCAGCGAAACGTGCCGGGGACGTAGATTCGCCGCGGCAGGGCGCGCTGCAGCCGGTCAACGTCTTCGGGTTTGATCTCCAGATGGATTGTCTGCACGGAATCCGGGTCATAAAACCGGTCCGTGGCGTCGGTCGCCGATGCGGCGGCGAGCGGGCCCGCCAGCAAGCACAACGCGCACAGCAGCGCTTGCCACCGAGGTCTGCGGACGCGGGTTCGAAGCGAGCGGCTCATGGTGCGAGGTTCCCTTTGATCCTAACGCCAACCCTTCACCCGTCAATGCCGTTCCGTTGCTGTCATTCGCTGCGGGTAGGGGCACGCTGGGCGCGGCACCCCCGGTGGTTGAGGCCGCCCGCGCCCCCCCAGCCGCCGATACGCCGGGTACGCCGGCGGTGGGTAATAAAATTGCTTCCTCGTCATCGGCAATGGGTATCAATAGTGAAGTATCTCCAGCTTCCCTGCGACAAAGTAGAGCAGGGCGATCTGATACTCGCTGGATCGATTGCCGCGGGCTTTGCGCTGGGCGCCAAGAACAGACTGTTGCGTCCTTCCAGGAGGGCGGTGGTCAGCCCCTGCTTCCAGTGTCCCAAGATGGCCTCCAGATGCCGACTCACCCTCTCAACCGCCGGGCGCATCGGCTCCCGCAGTCCGTTGCTCAACGCCCCGGCCTCCGCTCGGACCCACGCGCGCCACGCCGGGAATTTCCACCGCGTCCCGGTCGCCGTCCGGAACGCGTACGATCGTTGCGACTCCAGGCACATCGCCCAAGCCAACTCCGTCATCCGCGGCTTGTCTTGCCCTTGCTCCCCGTGTTGCGTCGCCCGCTCGGTCCCGCGTTCCGGGTTCTTGCGCCAAAGCCAATGCGTCTTTTCCAACTCGGCGCCGCCCCAAACAAACGAGGAATGCACAGCGCGGAATGCGGAACGGAAGCCCGCAGCACTGGCCGCGTGTCCGGCTTTGCCACCGCCGTCGCGCGCCGGCCAGCTTGGTCAGTTCCTGCTCGAACGACTCCGCCTCGCCCAGCGTCGCGGGCATGAGCAGGAAGCGCGCTGGCCGCAGGGTGGGCAACGGCACCTGCCCCGCCCCGCTTCACGCCTGGGGAGTGTGTCCCTGTCCAGCGCTGGAATAAATCGCCAGGGTGGATACTCTTATGCGCGATGTATGCGCAGACGATGGTAAACAGGTTCACTTCGGTGTTGCGCCTCGCCCCCGGCTCCGCGGTGGCGCTGTCGCCCTTTCCCGAAGTCGTGAAATGCCGGACGCACAAGGAGCTTTGCCTGAAAGCGCAAGCTGGACAGCGATAGGCCCAACCCTTCGATGAACGCCCCCGAACATCGTCCCGACTGCCTTGCCGCAACCGCGCGACCTGTCGCGCGGCGGAGGCGCCGCGTCCGCACTGTCCTGCTGGGGACGGCGCTGGTGGCCACGCTGCTGGCCTGGCTGCTGCGCGAGCCACTCCGCCATTTGATTTTCGAAAAGGGGGTCCTCGCGAATGACGCGCCTGCCATCGGCTTGGTTGAGGAAATGATCGAGCAGGCCGCGGATCGGCCGACGGCCCTCCTCGCCGCGTGGAACACCGGAAAGATTGTGCATCGGGAGGCGGCCATGAACGAGGTGAGCCGCGCCATTCCGATAGCGAAGCCGCTTCCGGCGGAAATTGAAACCATGGTCCTGGCGGGAAGCCTGGATCCGGACCTGGACGCGCGCGAAGTGGCCTTGGGCATCCTGCGCGACCACAGCGATCCGGCTTTAGCGGCCGTGGCCGCCGCCCAGTTGCGGGACCTCGACCCGCAAGTGCGCCTCCTGGGCCTGGAGTCCCTGAAGGGCGTGAGCGCCAACGTGGGTGTCCCAACCGTCGTGGCCTTGCTGGAGGATTCCGATCCGCTCATTGTGGCGACTGCGCTGAGGCTTTTGGAGCATTGGAGCGGCGCGGAGTTTGGCGTGAAGGTTGCCGACACGGTGCCGATTGAAAATGAAAAGAGCGGCTCGAAGGAATTCCGGGAGGACAGCCGGGCCAAAGCCAGCGCCGGCGCCCGCCGCGCCCAAGCGTGGTGGGCCAAACACGAGGCCGGGTTCCCGCCGATCAACTTGGAAGTGCCGCCCGCCACCTTCGCCGCCCAACGACCGATTCTGGCTGGGGACTTCCAACTGCCCGACCTCGACGGCCGGAAGGTGCGCTTGTCCGATTTCCGTGGCAAGGTGGTGCTCCTGAATTTCTGGACAACTTGGTGTACCGCCTGCGTCAGCGAGATGCCGGAATTGATCGCGCTCCAAAAGCGCCATCTGGACCGCCTCGCGATTCTGGGGGTGTCGCTGGATTTTGTTCCCGATGAAGAACACGATGCCAAACTGCCGTCTCCGGAGCAAATCCACCGGAAGGTCGCTCGCATCGCGAAAGCGCGTGGGATTAATTACCCGATTCTGCTCGACGAAAGGAACACGGTTGGTGGTCGGTTTAACGGCGGCGAACTGCCCACGACGGTGATTATCGACGCCGCGGGCCGAATCCGGCGCCGGTTTGTCGGGGCGCGGAGCCTGCCCGCCTTCGAGGCTATGATCGCGGAGGCCAGCCAACCGTTGCACCCAGCGGCAAAGACAATCCAACCACCGGGGTTCCAATGAACGCCAAATTGATCCTCCAGGCTTATCGCCCCGGGGGCCAGGACGCTCACGACCCGCAGTTTCGGAAGGTGCTGGAGCAGGCAAGCCGTGATCCAGATTTGGCGCGGTAGGCGTAACGGGCCTCGGTGAGAGTTGGCCGCGCCAACCGGGATATTTCCAGGAAGACGTGCCCACATAGGCGTCCCGCGCGACCGGCGCGGCGAGCGACGGTTGGCGCCCGGCGTGGTCGAAGGCGGGCGATGTTGGGCCAGACGACACCGAACCTCTGAGCTGCCGGAACCAGCAAGGTGCGGTCAGCAACGTGCCGGCTGAGCCGCTGCGCCCTGTTGCGCCCCATTCCTGATCCCAATTGCTACCGGACACTGCCGTCGCAGAAAAGCTGGTGGCCATGAATCGGGCACCGGGCCAGCACTTCTTGGGGATGGGTTTCGGTGACGTTCGTGCCCGACCGGACTTGGTAGCTCACGTTGCCCGCCTGAAGGTTGCGGAAGTCCAGGGCGGGCTGTTTCGATGGGTCGGCCGGGCAGACCAAAATCATCGGAGTATTCAATTCGTTGGACATGACTTGGAAAATCCGCGCCGGATTCTGGTCAAATCCGTTCTTCCATTCCGCCCGTAGTTCCATCGTCCCGCCTTCATTGGTCGAGACGTTGAAGGGAAAGCGATCCTTGTGGTCACTGGACCAAATCTGAACAGCCAGGCCGATCTGCTTCATGTTATTGGCGCAATTGATCCTCGGTGCCTGGGGCTTTGCGGCGGACAAGGGCGGCAGCAGGCGCACGGCGAGCATCACGACGATCAGCGTCGCCAGGAGGCTGGCATAGCCCATGACCAACCCGGCGATCGCCAGCCCCGAACCGGTGTATTGCTCCGGCGCTTTGCGGGTTCGGCTGTGGGCGATATGGCCGAGGATGATCGCCGGGATTCCGGTCAAGAATCCGAAGCAAACCATCGACAAAATGCCGAGGATCAAGCTGGTGACGGCCATCCCTCGACGTTGGGAATTCGCGCTCATGATTGGGTGTGTGCTCGTCATTAGTATAGTAATAACCAAGGCCAACCAACCTTCTGCCATCCGCCGACATGACGACTTGGTAGAGGCCCCCTGAGCCGGACGTGATGTGCGCCAACCAGGTCGCGCCGGAATTGGTGGAGGCATAAATAAGCCCGGAACCATTTGAAACACCGAACAACTTGGTCCCGTCAGCAGAAGAACCTACACTGGTATACGCCTGCAGAGGGACCATATTCGACACCCATGTTACTCCCGAATCCGTGGATAGGTAGAGTCCTTGGTCTCCGCCCGCAAGCAGCGTATCGCCATCGGCCGACGCGGCCACGCTCTGCCAGTTTCTAGACGGCACTCCCCTGGCCGGCGTCCAGCTCACTCCTGAATCTGGAGATAAGAAAATGGGTCCCCCGTCGTATTGGAGTGAGCCAGTACCGACGACTATCTTGCTGCCATCCGCCGAAGAAGCAATGTCGGAAAAGAAAAGGGGTGTGGCGAGAATGAAGGAGAGGCGCCACGTCTGCCCAAAGTCCTTCGAGGTGTAAATTCTGTTGCTGGAATCATCAGTCGCGGCGAGCTTTCGGCCGTCGGCCGAACAAGCCACCGCCGTCCAGACGGCGTCCGGGGCGCCGGTCAGGGTCCACCCACCTGCACCCGAGGTTCGGGCGAGGAACAATAAAGCCCACCCCATCATGATCCCCGCCGACAGGAGGCGTCGATGACTCGCGATGTCCGGAATCCGTATCCCTTCCAAGGGCGGACAAACCACCGTCAACGCGGTGATCGGTTGAACTTTTATAGTCATAAATGCTTAATTTCAATAGTTGAACGCGATCGTTTTCGGGCGCGCTAAGGAAGGTTGCGTCGGACGGGCATATTGCGTGGCTTAGTTGCGTATGCGCTTCTGAGCCGCGCCTCCGCAATGGCGACAGCCAATCAAATCGAGCGGAGCCATTACAGGATGAACGCCTGTCTGGGCGGACGGACCAACGAAGTGCAAGCCACCGTGCAGCCCGCCCGCCGCGCCCCGCAGCCATCGCGGCTGTTCGTCTTCACTTGCGAACGGGAGGACAGTCTCGAGGATGCCCATTTCCTGGCGTGGCCGGCGTCGGGCAGCCGCCGGGTAACCTGCCTGCCGACCGACATCACCAAAGGCGCTCGCTTACTTTTGCCGATGGCCACGTCGAAGGCTGGAAGTGGAAATGGCCGAAGCAGTTCAAGGTGAAGCAGAGCTATTGGAAGCGGGCGGAAAACGCGGCGGACATGGCCGACCTGCGGCGGCTCCAGGGCACCATCCTCCCGGTGCCGGACTTCAGGCCCCAACCGTAAATACCCATTCCCGCCCACAGGCGCGTTTGATCGGGCGGCCAGCTTGGCCGGGCATCCTTTCCTGCATTTCAAGATCCCTATTTGCCCTTGCCAATGCTCCGCCCGGCTTCCAGCCTCCCCGCCGGCATGAACGATCTCCGGCAGTTCTCCGGGCGGGAGAAGGCGTGGCGCTTGACGGTGACGATCCGGCCCCGCGTCTGCGCCGTCGCCCGGCCTCCCGGTCCAGGCCGGTGAACCACGCCCGACCGGACGAACGACGCATTGACGATGCGACGGCCAGTTCCCACGAAGAACGGTTTTGCGGCGCTCCTCTGCCGCGACCGCGGTGTCCCGGCGCTCACGGTCGCCTTCTTTGTCCTATTCTTCCTCTACGCCTGGCTGCGGATCGAACCGGTGCTGGAGTACCAGCATTCCGGCCCGGTCTTTTTCCTAAGCCACTTCTTTTTCCGGCCGTTTCTGAACCATCCGGGCGGGTTGCTGGAGTATGCCGCGGCCTTTCTGGCCCAATTGAATTTCTATAACTGGCTGGGCGCGTTGGTCTTCACGGTGTCGGGCGGCCTGGTCTTCCTGGCGGGCCGTGGGGTGCTGCAACAGTTCCGCGGAGTGACGCCAGAACTGGCGTCGGACCTGGCGCCGTTCGCGCCGCTGTTTCTCCTGCTGCTCTTGCGCGAGCGTTACGTTAGCGTGTCGCTGACAGCCAGCACGGGCTTGGTGCTGGGCTTGGGATCCGCGCTGGGCTACCTCAACCTGCCGTGGGACCGGGCCGCGATACGTCTGGCCGTATGCTGGCTGCTTGCGGCGCTGCTGTTTTACGCGGCGGGCTTGTGGCCGTGTTTGTTCTTTATGGTGCTGGCCGCGTTGTTCGAGGGACTGCGGCGGCGCAACTGGCGGTGGGGGCTGGGTTGTCTGCTGCCGGCAGCGGCCATGCCCTTCGGGATCGCCCTTTTTCCGGACGCCGAACCGGCCCGAATCCTGGTTCCCTGGGGCGAGGCAAAATCCGTCGCGCTCACCGCCGCGCTCTACGGATTTTTCCCGCTGGCGTCGGTGGCTCTGGCGCTGTTGCCTCGCCGCGCTGCGGCGGTGCCGAGCGCGCCCCCGGCACGACGCGGGGGTTCTTCCCAGGTCTTTCGCCACCGCTGGTTTCAAACGGTTGGGGCGAGGCGGGCCTGCGCCTGGGGACTGTTCTGTCTTGGTTGGACGTGGGTGTGGCTTGGCCTGGAGGGCGTGCGAAAGGGGCAGGCGCAAATCGAGTACTACACCGGCCGGAAGGAATACGAAAAGGCGCTGGCGGTCGCGGCCGGCCTGCAGCCGATGGATCCCGCTTCGGAAACCTATCTGCACCTGGCCCTCTACCAGACCGGGCGGCTGTCGCAGGACTTGTTTTCTTTCACGAACCAGACGGTTTGGGACGTGTTGCCCGGTCTGGGCGCGGGCCTGGCGGCGTGCCGCGCGGAAAGCAAGACGCTGCTCGAACTGGGCTTGGTCAACGATGCCGAACACCTGGCCCATGAAGCCTTGGAATGGGACGGCGACCGTCCCGACCTTCTCCGTCGGTTGGCCGAGGTCAACGTGCTCAAGGACCGCCCGAACGCCGCCCGAATCTTCCTGAACCGGCTGGACCAAGCGCCGTTCCAGCGGGAATGGGCGCAAACGTGTCTCCGCGATCTGGAAGCAAATCCGCGGCTGACGAACCGCCCGGCGCTGGTCCAAATTCGCTCCCAAATGGCGACCAATGACTTGGCGCACGAAGGGCTGCCCGCCACGGCCCTCCTGCGGCACCTGCTGAGTTGCAATCCCAGCAACCGGATGGCGTTCGAGTACCTGATGGCCGAATACCTCCTGGCCGGCGAGGTGGACAAGGTGGTGGAGGGACTGGGCCAGTTGGACGTTTTTGGCTATGCCGGCGTGCCGCGCCATTTCGAGGAAGCGGCCCTGCTGTTCCAACGACTCAAGGGTGTCCAAGTCGTCCTGCGCGGACGCCAGATCCGGCCGGAGACGGTCCAGCGGTTTCGGCAATTCTCCGATGCCATGAATCGTCGCGCCTACGAGACGGCGGAAGGCCGTCAGGCCCTGGCGCGCGATTTCGGCGACACCTTCTGGTATCATTATTACTCGTCGCAAACGGCCGCCCGGCAAACTTCAACCCGCCCCGCTGGACCATGATCAAGCTCCCCGCTCCTGGCCTCGTGTTTCTTGGCGCCGCGCTGGCGTTGGGTTTTGGTCCCTGCAGCTCGTTTCCGGACGCGGCCGTCGGTGCCGAGGCGCCGCCCGCCCCACCGCCGTCGCCCCGAATCTTCCCCGATTACTCCGGCATTGTCCTGCCGCCGAACATCGCGCCGCTGAATTTCAAGGTGCAGGAACCGGGGGTGCGTTATCGGGTCGGGTTCCGGTCCGCCGCGGGCGAGCCGATCGAGGTTTCCAGCCGCAGCCCGTCCATCCGCATCCCGCCCAAGCCGTGGCGGGCGCTCCTGCGTGCCAACGCCGGACAGCCGCTTTACTGCGAGGTCTCGGTGCAGGACCGCGAAGCCCAATGGCACCATTTTGCGACGGTGACCAATACCATCGCCCGGGAAGAAATTGACAGTCACTTGGTTTATCGGCTGCTCAAGCCGCTCTACAACGCCTACGTCCACATCGGGATTTACCAGCGCGACCTGGAGTCCTTCGACGAGCGGCCGGTGTTGCGCAACCAGAAGTTCGGCGGCGACTGTCTGAACTGCCACACTTTTTTGAACCGCGATCCGGCCACGTTCGCGCTGAATGTGCGGACCTCGAACAAACTGAATCCGCTGCTGCTGATCCGCTCCAACGAAGTGGCCCGCGTGGACAAGACGATGGGCTACCTCGCCTGGCATCCCAGTGGCCGGCTCATCGCCTATTCGGCCAACAAGCTTTCCATGTTCCTCCATACCCGGGGCGAGGCGCGCGACGTGTTCGACGCCCGCTCCGATCTGGGCATTTACCGCGTGGACTCCAACACCGTCGTCACCCCGCCCGCCATCGCGCTGCCCGACCGGAACGAGACCTGGCCCGCGTGGTCGCCGGACGGCCGCTACCTCTACTACAGCAGCGGCCCGCCGCTGCCGATCGAGCAGTACCGCCACATCCGGTACGACCTCATGCGGATCCGCTACGACATTGACCGGGACCAGTGGGGCCAGCCCGAGGTCATGGTGTCGGCCCAGGAAACCGGCCTGAGCGCGTGCCAGCCCAAGGTGTCGCCCGACGGCCGGTACGTGCTCTTTTGTCTGTGCAACTGGGGCAACTTCCCCATTTACCAGGCCAGCAGCGATCTCTACCTGTTGGACCTCAACACCCGTCGTTACCGGCGGCTGGAGATCAACAGCGACCAGGCGGATTCCTGGCACTCCTGGTCCAGCAACAGCCGGTGGATCGTTTTCAGCAGCAAGCGGCTCGACGGCCTGTTTGCCCGCCCGTTCTTCAGCTACCTGGATGACGAGGGCCGGTTCCACAAGCCGTTCCTGTTGCCGCAGGCCGATCCGACGTTCTACGACTCCTACCTCAAGACCTTCAACGTCCCCGAGTTGGTCCAGGGACCCGTGGCGATCAGCGAAAATGATCTGGCCCGCGCCATCCTCAAACCCGCGAAAGTCCTGGCGCCCAAGGCCGATTCCCCGCTGTCCTCCCCGACTCAAGCCACCGGCCAAGGCGACGAGGGGCAGTCGAACTACCATCTCCTTCGTCCTTGAGGGAAGCCCGCACCGCTCCCGCGCTGGGGGCCGCGAACAAGTCCTTGGCGATTGGCCGGGGATCGCAAGAAGGTGGGGCCGTGTGTCCGAACCTGCTTGAAAGCCTGCCAGTGGCGCTGCGGAGGGCACGCGGCCTACATCGGCCGAAATCACGGTCCTCTTCTATAAGCCGGCTTCCCTGACCAGACGCGTTTTCAACCTACTACGGGGAGCGTGAAATACTTTACACTGAGGCGTAGCGGACATGTTCTTCCTGGAAATAGCGTTTGACCGCGGAGCGATGAGCTTGTGGGGAGCGCAGACAGGCGCGGACGTTGCCGATCATTTCTTCGCGGTTGAGCGGTCGGATGCGGCCCACGGCGTTGGTTTTGACGTCTGGGTTGAGGCCTTCGTCGGGATTGAGTTCAGGGCTGTAGCCGGGCAGGAAATAGACCCGCAGCGCCGGCCGATGGCGTTGGCACCAACGGAGGGCCCCCCGCGCCAGAGGCACCGGATGGGCGTCGAGGATGAGGAAGATTTTCCGTCGCCGATTCTGGCGCAAGAGCCGGCGCAGAAACTTCAGGAAGACGGCCACGGTAAAGCGCTGCTGGAACACCATGAATTGCAAATGCCCCCGGTTGGTGATGGCCGAAATGAGGTTGCCGCCCAACCGCTGGCCGGTCCCCCAAATCACCGGCGTCTGGCCGCGCGGGCTGAACGAGCGACCGGCGGCAGGGTCGCTGCGCCAACCCATTTCGTCGGCCAAAAAATCGTCGCTTTTGGGCGGCGTGCCAGGGCGCGGATGGTGGCGGATAGCGCCGCTCCAGCCAGGAGCGCACCGCCTGGGAATCCGGCGCGAAGGCCCGCCGCGCGGGCTTCTGCGCCGTGAAACCCCAACGGGCCCGCCGCCGGCCCGCCGTCCAGACCGAGAGCCGCACGCCCCAGCGCCGGGCGATCAGTCCGACCACCGCCTCCCGCGTCCACAGATAAAAGGGCAGCTTCAATTGATCGGGGCAGTGACAGTGATCGCGGATAAGCCGGGCAATGGTCTTCTCCTGCCGGGCGTTGAGCCGTCCGCCCGGAGGCCGTCCCCGCCGCTGGGCCCGCAGGGCTTGCGCGCCGCATTGCTTGCGTTGGGCAACCCAGGTGTGAACGGCCGGACGGCTGACGCCGAAAATCCGGGCCACCTCGGTCTTGGAACGGCCTGCCTGCAGCGCGGCCATCGCCTGGAAGCGGAGGGCCTCCTGCGCTTGCGGCGTCAACGAGCGGAAATCCGTGGGGCTAACCCGGTTTGATGGACACCTTGGAGGGGCGGTGCGCA
>JAJXZI010000132.1 GCA_021780115.1 bacterium
CCATCGGCCAGGCCCTGATGATCCTCGGCGGCGCGGAGACCCTCAACGCCGACGCGCTCCAGCCGGGCCTGACGGCCGTGGTGCAGCGCGACCACGTGCAACTGCGCTTCAAGAAATACGGGGCCGATGCGGTCAACCTCTACAAGCGCAAGGCGGGCGCGACGGCCTGGACGTTCCTGGCCCGCGACACCAACTCGCCCTACGACGATTTCTCGCCGCTGGAGAAGCCCGGCGTGCCGGAGAACTGGGAGTACCAGGCCGTTGGCGTGCTGGGCGACGACGAAGCCGGCCAGCCCAGTGCCGTGGTCCGCGCCACCTTCGGCGGCTGAGCGGATCGGGGCGACTCGGCATAAACCAAACAAACAATCCATCCCCCCACGAAACCATGAAGACCCTACTCTGCCTTGCCGCTGCGGTCCTGACCCCGTTTGGGGGACTGCGGGCGCAGCCCAGTTTCACCGCGGGAAATCCCGGCGCCACCACCAACGGGCTGGCCTGGCGGGCCACCGCCCGCGACGGGTTGTCCACCACCTGGGAGGCCACCGAGCCAGTGACCAATGCCGTCACCGGCGCGGTCACGCACGCTCCGCACCGTTACGTGGAAATCGCCTCGGGCCTGAACTACCTCGACCCGGCCACCGGTCAGTACCAGCCCTCGCAAGACCTGATCGAACTGACCGCCGACGGCGGGGCCGCTGCGGTTCATGGACCGGCCAAACTCTACGTGAAACCGAACTTGAACACCGCCGGGGCCATCACCCTCGTGACCGCCAGCAACCGCGTGTTCCAAACGAGACCCTTGGGAGTCTTCTGGTACAACGCGCAATCCGGCCAAGCCCAGTTGCTCGCCCCGGTGCGGGATTGCGTGGGCGAATTGGTGCCGCCCAACCAGGTCGTCTTCAAATCCGCCTTTGGCCCGCTCGCCGATTTGCGGCTGGTCTATACCAAGTCCGGCATTGAGAGCGACCTGGTGCTCTTGCAGGCGCCGACGCCGCCGGCCGGCTGGGACCCGCAGACGACGCGCCTGGAACTCTGGCACGACTGGACCGGCTCGCCCGCGCCACGCTTGACGTCGCGAGTTCTCTACCGCGAGACCAACGCTGTCGTCCGCAGCCAGATGCTCGAACCGGACCTGACGGATGAGATCCTGGATTTTGGGGACCTGTGGTTCCCCACCGGTGCCGCCTACGCGACTGACGGCTCGGACGCTCCGCCCGCCAATACTGCCCGCCAGGTCCGCGTGCCCAACTTGGGGCGAGACCCCGGACTGGTAGCTGTGGCCAAGACTTGGCTCGACACGCCGCAGATGACCGTGCTGGTCGAAGGCGTGCGCTGGGCGGATATCCAGCCGAAGGTCCAGGCGTTGCCGCCGGCCGCGCCATCGTTCTTGCCGGCCCTACCTCAAGACCGGCTGGCTTGGCTGAATCAGTTGCCCGCTCCCCATGCCTTTCCGCAGGCGGGGCAGGCCATTACCTTGGCGGCGGCGGATTATCACCCGGCCGGGCTGGTGCTGGACTATCAAACGGTGCCCAGCAGTTGGTGGGGGAACTATAGCTTTGACGGCGGAACCACCTACTACGTCTCCTCCAGCACCTACTTCGGTGGTGGCACGGTGACGTTCCAACCAGGTTGCGTCATCAAATTCAGCGGAGGATATCTGCTGATGTACGGCTCGATTGTGTGCAATGGCACGAGTCAAAACCCCTCCGTCCTGACGGCCTGGAACGATGATCTGTTCGGGGAAAAACTGCCCATCAGCCAGGGCTGTCCCAGCTACCAGGCCAATCCGGCGGTGTGGGATTATTACATTCCGGGCAATGTCACGATCAGCGGCATGCGCATCCGCTGGGCGCACACGGCCATCGAGTTCGACGGCAGCGGCGATCCCTACTGCAACGGCTACCCCGACTGCTGCGGCCAACTCAACACCGTGTCCGGTTGTTCGCTGGAGTTCTGCGAAACAGGCGTCAGGGTGATGAGGTGCGCCGCCAATCTGGTGAACTCGACCATGTGCGGAGTCGTCAACCCGACGGCCTCGCAGTGGACCTGCCAGTGGTGTTCGGTGTTTTATGGCAGCCTGAGTGAGATTTTGCCGACGGTTTCCGGGCTTTCGGACGTTTCCAGGTTGGCGGGAAGCGAAGGTGAGCCGGCGATTGCGGTAAATCCCGCGAACCCACTGAACCTGTTTGTCGCTTATCCCCACTGCTCTGACTGTCGTTACAGCAGTGGCTTCCAGGTATATGCTGCTCGATCGGTGGACGCCGGGGCTACTTGGTCCAGTTCCTCCTTACCCGATTCGACTTGCGATCCATCAGTGGCTTTTGACGCATTCGGCAATTTATTTGTCTCTTACATCCCCTCCCTTGGCGTCTCGAACGTTGTCGTGCTGATAAGCACCGATGGCGGGGCCAGCTTCTCCACACAAACCGTCTTTTCGGACGGTGGAGCGCTTTTGGATCAGCCAACGATCACGACTGGGCCGGGTGGGTCGGTGGCGCCATCTTCGGTCTGGATCACCTTCTCCGACGACGCGCCATCCGCGAGGGACGTAGTCGCAAGCGGCGCTCCGGTGACAGGACTGGGGCAAGTTGGCGCGTGGACAGCGCTTCAACACATCCAAAACAGCACTTGTTACGACAGTCAGGGGCAGCATCCTCAGCCGTACGTTTGGGGAGACATCGCCGTTGGACCCGATGGGCAGGTGAGTGTCGTGTTTCAGAGCGCATCGCCGGAGCAGTATCTCGGTCCGAGCGATATTCGCATGAGTGTGAACCCATACGGGCTTGGCCAGAATGCATTTGCATCTGCCTGGAGCATCTTAACGAGCTCGGTGGGCTTTGCTCAGCCAATACCAGCGCAGCCTGGGCGCACGATTGATGTGGAGGCCGGTTTCGCATGGGATCGTTCATGCGGTCCCCACCGAGGCCGGCTGTACATGGTTTACACCGATCGGCCTGCGAGCGACATGAACAATACGGACATTTATGTGATGCACTCGGACAACAACGGCAGCACTTGGAGCAATCCTTTGAAAATTAACACGGACTCTACCACCACCAGTCAGTTTCTCCCGAGAATCGCTCTGGATCAGACGAGCGGCAATGTGGCGGTGAGTTGGTACGATTGCCGCGCAGACACAGCCTACAACCGGAAGACCCAGTTCTACGCCGCAGTAAGCAGCGATGGAGGTGAGACTTTCTCCGCGAATATCCTGCTCGAGCCAGGACAATCAGACAGGTCTTTGGTGAGCCCAGAACTAGGTTGCCAAAGTTGGGACTATTGGGATTACTCCGGCCTAGCGTATCACGGAGGGTACTTTTATCCGGCCTGGGCTGACAATTCCAATGCGACCGGCGGCAATCCCGACGGCACGCTCCAAATGGACATTTACGTTGCGAAGGTACGATACTGAGATTAGATCCATCACAGCCTATGAAAAGGACGCTCGATATCCAGATGACAGCCGGAGCGGTTCTCTGCTTGCTCCTAATCCTATTGGAGCGGACAGGCGCCACGACCCTGACGAACCTTCTAAATGCTCCTTCGGTGCAGAGCCTGGCCATTAACGTGGGGGATACAGTCGTGTGGGTCAACCAGCAGCCACTAGAGTTTGGGACAAACTACGTCGAGAGTTATGGGGGCGAGTGGAAAAGCCCGCCCATGAACCCCGGGGACTCGTTTTCGTTCACCTTCACCAACGCAGGTTTTTATGCCTACCGGACCGGGCTTAGAGCATTCGCTTGGGCGGCGGGGGCGGTTCCTCAGGCTGGCGTTGTGATCGTCATGGGATGGACGGACGCACCGCCGGCCGTGACCATTAACTATCCCATCGAGGGCTTGGTTATACCGAATGGGATATACGCGGGTGCTTCGGTGACAAACGTCGGGAACGTGGCGCGTGTGGAGTTCTTTTCCGATTCTACGCCCGTGGGAACGGCCACCAATACCCCGTACCAGCTTACCTGGCAACCCGCGTCGCCGGGCCCACATGTGCTCTCGGCAAAGGCGGTTGACAATCAAGGGCAAGTCGCCCGGTCGCGGCCAGTCAATATCATCACCGGTCCGGATCGTTGGGTCTGGGGCGCCAGGGTCCTGCCTACCGGTGAAATGCTGTTCTTCTATAATTCGTTCCCAGCCAGGTTCTCTTTCGACATCGGTTCCTCAGACGACCCTACCTTCAGCCATTACACGCCTTTGGCCCGCGTAATCAGCCCGGGTGTTTTTGTGGACGAGAGTGCGCGTGCGGGAGTGCAGCGACGGTTCTATACACTAACGAGTGGGCCCTGAGCGACGCCTTGGGGCCGGGCACAGGAAGTTACTTTGACGCGGGCCACGCTTCCGTACAGGGCGTGCCTACGGGCGGGCTTGCGTCGTTTGAACTATTGGCTTGGCTGGGGGGCCCTTCTTGGGACGAGCGCATCCTTGCGTCAAAGGCCACTTGGAGCCAGACAGTCGGCACCGCGGACAATCCGGCGCAACTCCTGATACCATACCGGTTGGACATCCTTCTTCCGGAGCCTTCCCTGCCGGCACTGGCGGCGCTGGCGCTCGCGATATTCGGTTTCCGGCATTGGCACAAGCGGTCGCGATGATCCGTTGAGCCATGCCTGACTGCCCTAGGCGGCCCGCCCGTTGCGTTCCGAGTTGCGGTGTTCGACGGTGAGCGGATGGTCGTCCCGGTTTTGCGACCGATAGACGGGGCGCCGTTCCTGGCCGAAGCCGTTCTGGCGGAAGAAGGCCAGTGCGTCGGCGTTGTCCTCGTCGGTGTCCACGAGGATGATCCGGGCGTCGCGCTCGAGGAACCGCTCGGTGAGCCGGCGCACCAGGCGCGAGGTGACGCCGGCGCTTGAGGGGCTTCCACGACCCAGAGGGGGCCGCGCATTGGGACCATGAACCCGGCAGCGCGAAGGGAGCGCGGCTCTGTGAGCCGCAGCGCGCCGCCACTTTCCAGGATGTTGCGGGGCACAGACCCGCGCTCCGCCGGACCAGAGGTTCAGGGAAGGATCCGGTCAGTGCCCGGATCGGTCGCCGGCTCCGGGCATCGGCGGACGCAGTTGAGTTTTGCCGCGCCCCGGCTACGTTATGCCCGCTTCCCCAAACCGCGGCGGAGGCTGATGGGGTGGAGTGGTCACAACGGCGGTTTTTCCGCCGAACAAGCAGATTATGAGACAAATTTTCGGTTTGAGATTGACGGACGCGCCGTGGCGACACCTCGCGGCGGCGCTGGCGCTGGCCCAGGTGCTGGCCGGGGCCGCCGGCGCGCCGGCCGCCCCGCAGATCACGGTGGATGCCTCGCCGCTGAACCGCGAGGCCAAGGCCGCCAGCTACGCGCCGGTCATCAAGAAGGTGGCGCCCAGCGTGGTGAACATCTACTCCACCAAGATCGTCAAGGTGCAGCCGTTCTTCCACCAGCTTGATCCGTTTCTCCGCCGCTTTTTCGGGGACGATTCGGACCCGCAGTCCCCGCGGCCGCTGACGCGCAAAAGCCAAAGCCTCGGCTCCGGGGTCGTCGTGAGCCAGGACGGCTATCTCCTCACCAACAACCACGTCGTCGAAGGCGCCGACAAGGTGGAGGTCGCGCTCACCGATGGGGGCGTCACGTACACCGCCAAGGTCGTCGGCACCGACCCGCAGACGGACGTGGCCGTTCTGAAGATCGAACCCAAAGGCGACCTGCCCGCGGCGACCCTGGCCGACAGCGACCGGACGGAGGTGGGCGACGTGGTGCTCGCGCTGGGCAACCCCTTCGGCGTCGGTCAGACCGTGACCATGGGCATCGTCAGCGCCACTGGGCGCGGCGGCTTCGGGGTCACCGATTACGAGGACTTCATCCAGACGGACGCCGCGATCAATCCCGGCAACTCCGGCGGCGCCCTGGTCGACGCCGAGGGCCGCCTGATCGGCCTCAACACGTTTATCGTCAGCGGCAGCGGGGCCAGCGCAGGCGTGGGCTTCGCGATCCCCATCAACCTCTGCAAAAACGTCATGGACCGCATCATTACTTACGGCAAGGTGCGGCGCGGCTAC
This sequence comes from bacterium, assembly GCA_021780115.1. GTDB lineage: Bacteria > Verrucomicrobiota > Verrucomicrobiia > Limisphaerales > JAJXZI01 > JAJXZI01. Next base: position 6,028 of record JAJXZI010000132.1, read on the forward strand.
CTGGGCGTAAGCATCCAACCGGTCACCGCGGACCTGGCGAAGGAGTTCCACCTGCCCGGCGAGAATGGCGCGCTGATCGGCGGCGTCCAGCCGAACACGCCCGCCGCGCAGGCTGGATTGGCCGACGGCGATGTGGTCGTCGAGTTCAACGGCAAGCCGGTGATCGATTTCCGCCACTTCCGGCTGATGGTCGCGCAGACGCCGCCCAAGGCGAAAGCCACGCTCAAAATCATCCGCGACGGCCGGGAGAAAACCATCACCGCCACGCTGGGAGAACAGCCGGCGGAGATGGCCGCGGGCGGCGGCAGCGGGGCAGGGGACGAGCCGGCGTCCGACGCCACCGCCCTCGATGGCGTCGAAGTGGCCGATCTGGATCGCCAGAGCCGGCGGCAGTTTGACATTCCCGCCAGCGTGAAAGGCGCCGTGGTCACGAACGTCGAAAGCGGCTCCATGGCCGATGACGCCGGCCTGCGGACCGGGGACGTGATTGTCGAACTCGACCACAAGCCGGTGGAAAGCTCGGACGACGCCGCCGAGGCCAGCCGCAAAGCCAAGGGGGACCGCGTCCTGCTGCGCGTCTGGAGCAAAGGGTCTGACGGCAATCTCGGCAGCACGCGTTACGTGGTCGTGGAGAACAGCAAACGCAAGTAGCAGGCGCCCGGTCCGCCTACGGCCCGCCCCGGCGCGTCCGGGTGGGGCGCTCGCCAGTCGAAGCGGCGGGAACGCCGCGCGCCGCTTCCCGCCGCTTCCAGATCCGTCCGCGCCTTCTCCGCGGGCGCGAATCTCCTTTACCGAAAGTGGGGCATCCTGAATGGTGCGCCACGGACGATCACGCATGAATGCACTGAGTCGGCACGGTTGGATTTTGCGCTGCGGGCGAGCCTTGTTCCTGGCGGCGGCTGGCAGCGCGGCGGGAACGCTTTGGCCCGCGGGCTGGGTCCACGCTCAGACGACGGAGTTCACCTATCAAGGCCGACTGAGTTGGAACGGGGTGTCGGCGCCGGACGGTCTGTATGATTTCCGACTCAACCTCTATCGCGGGTTGAGCGGCGCCTTTCCGCTGACTGCGCCCGTTCTGAAGCCGGCGCAGCCGGTAACGAACGGCTTTTTTACTTTGAACCAGGTGGACTTCGGCGCCGTGTTTGACGGCACCCCGCGGGCCCTGGAAATCGGCGTGCGCACCAACGGCGCGCCGGCGTTCGACATCCTCACGCCGCGCCAGATGATCAGCGCGGCGCCCTACGCCCTCCACGCGGCGACCGCCGCCGTTGCCGCCGTTGCCGCCACCGCGACGAACATCCTCTCCTTCAACGCCGCCAACCTCACCGGCGTCGTGCCCTTGGCGCGGCTCAGCGGCATCACCAGCAACCAGATGGATCCGGCCACCGACGCCGCCTACCGGAAGATGGACACCAACCTGGTCGTCCTGCGCACCAACGGTTTCGCCAGCGGCCTTACGGTGAGCAACCTCACGGCCGACGCCGTGCCCGGCCTGAACGTGCGCCTGTTCGGGGCGCGCGGCGACGGCGTCGCGGATGACACGACCGCCATTCAGGCCGCCGTCGCGTATTCGAAGGCGCACGGTGGCGACGTGGTGTTCGCGCCCACCACGGCCTTCTACAAACTGAGCGATGAAATCCTCGTGGACTTCTCCGGGGCTTCCCTGCGGGGCGCGGGCGGCATTGATTACGTCCGGATCAAACAGACCAACCCGAACAAGAACGTCCTGTGCATCACCAACGGGGCGAACCGGGTGGTCGTGCGCAACCTGTGGCTCGCCGGCGCGGGCAGCACCGTCAGCAAGACGGCCAGCCTCTTCGCCTACGGCTACGGCTACGGCTCGGTGGACGAGCTGCTGATGGAGAACTGCTACCTCACTGACTCGAAGTACGCGGCCTACTTCGACGAAGTCAGCACCTCCACCTTCCAGCGGGTGGCGTTCTGGCAATGCCTGTATTCGCTGTGGGCCACCAACTTCTGCAACAGCGACGAGTTCCACGGCTGCTTCTTTGGCATCTGCACCAACGGCGTCTGGATCGACAAAGGGATTGGCTGGCAGTTCGATTCCTCGGATTGGGGCGGCATCGGCACGGCGCCGCAGACCAACATGCTGGTCGTCACCGGCGGCGCCAGCGTCACCGTCATCGGCGGCAACATGGAGGTGCATGGCGGCCCGGCGGCCATCGAGACGCGCGGCGCCGGCGGGGCGCAACTCACCTTGGTCGGCGTGGCGGTGCGCGATCTGACTGGCGGCGCGAACGCCACCTATTCCCTGGCCCTCAATGACAGCGGCACGTGGCAAAGCACGGTGGCGTTAATCGCATGTGATCTGCAATGCTTCAACGGTGCCTGTCTGGTGAAGCGGACCCATCCCTATCATCAAACCGTGGTGGCGTGGCCTTACACCTATCCCACGGCCGGCTTCAACGGGACGAGCTTCATCACCAGCTTCAACTCCGGGTTGGTGCAGGTGGAATATATGGGGAGCGGCCGGGGCCACACTCCGTCCGACTTGAACCAGTTCTGGGTGGCCACCGACGGCTGGTCGAGCACGCTCTTCTACGGTGCGCTCTCCAACGGACTGGTCACACCGGTCAATTTGCTCAGTTACAAAACGGCCGGGCCGCTTTCCCGCCAGAGCACGGCCTCGCCCGGCGCAAGCGCCCCCGCCAACCCCGCGCCGCCTGCCACCGGGCCGGGCCGGGCCGCCCCGGGCGCGGTGGTGGTCATCGACGAGGCCCGCCCCGGCCAGTTCAAGCTGAGCGAGCGGGCCTACGACCACCGCGTGGCGGGAGTGGTGAGCGGCGCCGGTGGCGCGCTACCCGCCGGGGTTCCCCGAACGGGTGACGCAGCGCAGGTCGTCTCGACGGGCCGCGTGTATGTGGAAGCCGACGCCACCCGGAGCGCCATCAAACCGGGCGACTTGCTCACGACGTCCGAGCGTCCCGGCTTCGCCATGAAGGCCGCCGACCGGCGGCGGGCGACGGGGGCGATCCTCGGCAAGGCGATGACCGGGTTGGAAAAAGGCACGGGCCGGGTGCTGGTGCTGCTCACGCTGCAATGAAGATCGCGCCGCCGTTTCCCCGGTCGGCCGGAGCGGACATCAGCGAAAAAATCCCGGCCAGGACAGATTGCGGAGCACGCCGAACGCGAGCAGGATCGCCAGGAGCAGCCAGAACCAAACCGGGCGCACGGCCGGCGCGGGCTGGCCCGTCGCCCGCCGCCAAAGCCAGCGCCCGCCCGCCCCCGCGACCACGGGCAGCGCCAGCACGACCAGCGCATTGAGCCGCCAGGCCGCGGCCAGATGGCCGTGGGTCAACTGATGCACCGCCCGCAGGCCGCCACAACCGGGGCAGTCCAGGCCGGTGAGCCGATGGAACAAACAAAACGGATAGAAGCCGTGCGTGGCCGGATCGAAGACAAACAACACCACAACCCCGACCAACGCCGCCGGCCCGGCCAGGAGAATCCAGCCGCGCGACGGCGGCGCGTCCAGCCGGGGCGGCGTCGGCCGGGAGTCCATGAGGCGCGGCTACAGGACGAAGCGATGATGGCGCCAACCGCGGAGCAACCCGCCGCCGAGACCGCTCACGAAGAACAGGAGGATGAGCAAGACCCCCAGGATTCCGAGGATGATGCCGGCGACGGCGAGGCTGCTGCCGGTGAACTGGCGCGGATTCCGTTTGATCTCGTTCAGGCCGATGATCGAAAAGATGAGGCCCAGCGCCGAAAACAGGCCACCACCGCAGCAGACCAAACCCAGCAGGCTGCACACCAGCCCGGCCACCGCCATCGGGCTGTTCTTGAGCGGATGCGCTCCTTCGGCGGGGAAGGTTGCCGGAGCGGCGTGGATCGGCGGGGGCGAGGCCAGCGTGGCGAACTCGGGGAACGCCGACAGCGGCCGCCAGCCGGGCGTGCCTTCGGCTTGGGCCATTGTCTGCCCATTGACGCGGTTCTCCGCGATCCAGCGGCGCAACCCGTCGCCGCTGATGGGGCCATATTCCTTGCCGTCGGCTCCGATGATACGATACATGCCGTTTCTATTTAGTCCTCCCCCGGCGCCACGCCAAGTCGAAAAAGGAGCGGGAAAGCAGCCCGGCGTCGCGTCCCGGGACGCCGGATCCACGGGCGGGCGGTTCGGCGGGCCAATTTGCAATTGCCTTCCCCCGCGCGGCACCTAGCCTTCGCGGCGTGTTGGCGGCAAGAGTGATCCGGCGGCCTGGGCCGCGGCGGACGGTGGCGGCGGGCCTGGGGGCCGCGCTGCGCGCCGGCACGTTGAGCTTCTGCGCGGAAACGATTCCTGCGCGCATGAGAATTCCGACACCATCAGCGCAGCATCCATGAGAAATCCAATCGTCCTGTCCCTGTTGTGCCTCGCGGCCGCCCGGGCCGCCGTCCCGCCGCCCGTCGCGCTGGTGAATCCGTTGATGGGCACCGACTCCACCGGCGGCTTTTCCCACGGCAACACCATTCCGATCATCGCGCTGCCGTTTCCAATGAATGGCTGGGCCGCCTACACGCAGCCGGAGCGGGACTCGTTTTACTACCAGTATCGGCAGAACAAAATCCGCGGCATCCGCCAGACGCACCAGCCCAGTCCGTGGATGGGCGACTACGCGAACTTCGCGCTGATGCCGGTGTCCGGCCCACTGGTGGTGAATGAAAACGACCGGGCCTCGGAGTTCCGGCATGACGAGGAAATCGCGCTGCCGAGTTATTACCGGGTGCATCTTGACACCTGGAAGGCGACGGCGGAAGTGACGCCCACCGAGCGGGCCGCGCGGTTCCGCTTCACCTTCGAGCAGCCGGGCGATTCGTCCGTGGTGCTGGAGGTTTTTCCCAGCCGCGCGCCGGCGTCGGTGGAAATCCTACCGGCGGAGAACAAGATCATCGGCATCTGTCGCAACAATCGCGGCGGCGTGCCGGAAGGTTTTGGCAACTACTTCGTCATCGTGTTCGACCGCCCCTTCTCGGCGTATGGCGTCTGGTCGGGGGCGTCCGGTGGTCGCGGCCGGCGCGGTGGTGATCAGATAGCGGAGACGCCGGAAGCCATCCGGCCGGGGGAAACGAAGCTCGCCGGCCCGCACGTCGGCGCGTTCGTGAAGTTCGACACCAGCGCCGGCAAAGTCGTCGGCTGCAAGGTCGCTTCCTCCTACATCAGCCCGGAGCAGGCGCAACTCAACCTGCAGCGCGAGATCGGCGACGCGGATTTCGACACGATCCGCCGGCGGGCCGAGGCGCGTTGGAACGAGGCGCTGGGCCGCGCCCGCGTCGAAGGCGGCGCGGAGGAGCAGCGGCGCGCGTTTTACAGTTGCCTGTATCGCGCGCTGCTGTTCCCGGAGAAGTTCCACGAGTTGAACGCCGAGGGGAAACCGGTGCATTACAGTCCGTACGACGGCAAGGTCCACGACGGTGTGCTCTACACCGACAGCGGTTTTTGGGACACGTTCCGGGCGGCGCACCCGCTCTACACGCTGCTCTTCCCCGAGGTCAGCGCCGAGATCCAACAAAGTCTGCTCCACACCTACGACGAAAGCGGCTGGCTGCCCGAGTGGCCGAGTCCGGGCCACCGGGACATCATGATCGGGGAGAATTCCTTCTCCCTCCTCGCCGATGCCTGGGTGAAGGGCATCCGCGACTTCGACGCGGAAAAGGCCGTCGCCGACATGGTTCACGACGCCAACCATCCCGGGCCGATGTCCGCCGTCGGCCGCGATGGCGCGGATTTCTACAACACGCTCGGCTACGTGCCGTATGACCGCCAGGCCCCTCGCGGCGCCACCAACAGTTTCCGCGAGGCGACGGCCAAGACGCTGGAATTTGCCTACGACGATTTCTGCGCGGCGCAACTCGCCCGCGCCGCCGGCCAGACGGCGGAGGCGGCCACCTTCGCCCGGCACGCCATGAACTACACCAATCTGTTTGACGCGAAGACCGGATTCATGCGGGAGCGCAAGGCGGACGGAGCGTGGGATGAGCCGTTTTATCCGGACCAGTGGGGCGGCGGGTTCACCGAAGGGTGTTCCTGGCACTGGACGTGGTGCGTCTTCCAGGACATTCCCGGACTCGTCCGCTTGATGGGCGGCGATGACGCCTTCGCGGACAAACTGGACGCCGTCTTCAACACGCCGCCCACCGTCCGGCCAGGCACCTACGGCGGAATGATTCACGAAATGACCGAGATGGTGGCGGGCAACCTGGGCCAGTACGCCCACGGCAACGAGCCGATCCATCACATGATCTACCTGTATAATTATGCCGGCGAACCATGGAAAGCACAGCAGCATATCCGCGAAGTGATGGAGAGCGACGACCAGCCGGGCATCAATGCGGCGGTCCAGGCGCTGATCGACTCAGGACTGGTGGAGCGCAGCGGGATGATGGTGCGGGCGCTGCGGGCGGCCGGTGAGGACCTGATCGATACGGCGGGGTTGGAGGAGCATCGCCAGCATGCAATCGCGAAGCTGGACGCGATGCAACGCTACGCTGAATCGGCAGTCTGTCTGCGAGCGCGCATCCTCTCGTATTTCGGAGACGAGTCGCAGGCCGTCTTCTGCGGCAATTGTGGGCCATGCGTTGCGCCACCGGCAGGGCATGGCAGCAACGAGGACGGCGCCGGCGGAGAGCTGTTCCAGGCGCTGCGGGCGGTGCGCAAGCGGTTCGCGGAAGAGGCAAACGTGCCAC
>JAJXZI010000276.1 GCA_021780115.1 bacterium
CCCCGTCGCTGGGCAGCCGTTGGGTGACGTTCAACATGGGCAACGACTACCTGACCGTCAACCAGGACGCCTACGGCAGCAAGAACGGCATCACCGTCTCGTATCGGTACACCGCCGACGCCAGCGGCACCGCCACGCTCCAATACGCCCCGCTCGTTCCGGCGAACGTGAGCTTCCACACCTACGGCTTCAGCAACCGCGCCACCAGTCCCGCCAACGCGGCGCCCATCGTCATCAGCCAGCCCGCGAGCCTGGTCGCCGCCGCCGGATTGTCCTCCACCTTCAGCGTGACCGCGCTGGGCTATCCGGTGCCGACGTACCAATGGAACCTCAACGGCGTGCCGATTGCCGGGGCCACGAGTAGCACCTACACCATCACGGCCGCGGATGCGGCGGCGGGCGCGTACAGCGTGACCGTCGCCAACGCGGCCGGCTCGACCACCAGCCGTGTCGCCCGGCTCACGGTGGGTCTGGCCATGACCAACCCGAGTTTTGAGGCCGACGTGTTTGCGACCTGGCCCGGCTACGTCAGCGCCAATGGACCGATCACCGGTTGGAACGCCCTCGGCGGCCACGGCCTCAACCCGGCCGGTGGCAGCAGCCCCTTCGCCGACAACGGCGCCGTCCCCGACGGCAGCCAGGTGGCGTTCATGCAGGCGGACGGCATCCTCAGCCAAGTGGTGAGCGGGTTCACCGTGGGCGCCCAGTACTACGTCCATTACTACGAAAACGCCCGCACGGGGGCGACGGTCCCCTCGCTGGCAGTCCAAGTGGGCAGCAATCTGGTCCTCGCCGCGCATAACGTGCTGCCGGTCGGGGGCGGCAATCCCTACCACGAAATCTCCACCGCGGTCTTCGTCGCCACCAACACGGCCCTGGAACTCGATTTCATCAAGGCCAGTCCGCAGGGCGGGGACTGCACGGCGCTCATCGACGATGTCGCCATCGTACCCGTGCCGCCCGGCACGCCGCCCGTCCTCAGTCTCCAGCCGCTGCCGTTGACCGTTTATCTCGGTCAGCCGGCCAGCTTCAGCGTGGTCGCCCAAGGCAGCCTGCCGTTGAGCTACCAATGGTGGCTGGGCACCAACATGGTGGCCGGCGCCACCAACGCCACGTTCTCGCTGGCGGGCGTCCACCTCTACGATGAAGGCAATTACACCATTGTGGTGGCCAACAGTTCCGGATCAGTCACCAGCGTGGTGGCCCGGTTGTCACTGCTCGAGGCGGTTCCTTCCCTCCACAACACCGGCATCGACGCCGCGGGCAATCTGCTCCCGGGCGGCGCCCTCGATCCGCTTTGGATCCTCCGGGCCAATCCCGACAGCGGCTCCGCCAGCGTCTTTGTGGGCACCAACGGTTTCCCGGGCGCCTGGCTGGCGAACAGCGCCACCTCCGAGTGGGTCGGACCCCGCGCCACGCTCGGGGACGCGGACATCGCCGCGGGGGATTACGTGTATCGGACGACGTTTGACCTGACCGGGCGGGACACCAACACCGTGCAGGTCGTGGGCCGTTGGGCGTCCGACAATTGGGGCACCGCGGTGGCGGTCAACGGCACGCCGGTCACCGTGCCGACCAGCTTCAATTACGGTTCGTGGACGACCTTCATCATCACCCATACCAACGTGGCCTTCCTCCAAGGGACGAACACGCTGGACTTCACCGTCAACAATTCCGGCGCGGGGCCGACCGGTTTACGGCTGGAGTTCACCCAGACCAGCGCGCGCACCTTGCCCGGCATCGCCCCCGGCATCGCGGTGCAACCGCAGGGCGTCACCGCCGTGACCGGTGACACCGTGGTCTTCAACGTGACCGCCACCGGCACGCTGCCACTCGGCTACCAGTGGTTGAAGAACGGGGCGCCGCTGTCGGGCCAGACCGGCACCAGCCTGACGCTGTCCGGGGTGACGGCGGCCGATTCCGGCAATTACGCCGTCACGGTCAGCAACCTCTGGGGCGTCGCCGTCAGTTCGAATGCGCTGCTCAACGTGGCCTACCGCACGATCCCCGGTGTTTACGGTACGGGCGTGGACGCCAGCGGCGCCTTGCTGCCGGATGGCGTGGTGGACCCGCACTATGTCCTCACCGTGAGCGCGGATCCCAACTACCCCGGCCCCAATGCCTTGGTCATCACCAATGCCTGGCCCATCCAGCTTGGCACCTGGCTCCCCAACGGGCCCAACTCCCGCTGGATCGCCCCGAATTCCAACCAACGGCAGGACCTCGATCCGACGCAGGGTGATGCCGAAGGTAATTACACTTACGAGACGACCTTCAATCTGAGCGGCTATGACCTCAGCCAGGTCCAACTCGTGGGCGGTTGGGCGGTGGACAACTACGGTGTGGACATCCTGATTAACGGGGCTAGCACCAGCAGCACCAACAGCCTCGGCTTCAGCGCCCTGACGCCGTTCTCCTTCACCGGCACCAACGGCCTGGTGGCCGGGACCAACACGCTCGACTTCATCGTTTACAACGCGCCGACCACGCCCAATCCCACCGGCCTGCGGGTGGATTTGCGGGGGTTGGTGCCGATCACGGCTCCGCCCACGGTGACGATCACCCTGAGCGGCAGCACCCTGTCCATCGCGTGGTCGCCCGCCAAGGCCGGCCAGAAACTGCTCTCGGCCCCGGCGGTCACCGGGCCGTGGACGGTCATCCCCGGCGCGGCGAATCCTTACACGACCACCGTCACCGGCGCGAAGATGTTCTTCCGGGTTTCGCAATAACGGGAGAACCCTGAACTCCACCCAGGACCGGGAGCGCCAGATCGCTCCCGGTCCTTTTCTTCTGGCGGCGGCAACTTTCCCATCCAGGTCCGCCGCTCAGAGCGGGAGGACTTGATGGCATCCAGGCACCGAACATCCGTCCGCGCACATCCAACGTCGGCTCCGCCTGGATTCGGCGTTGGAGGATCGACCCTCGATATCCGCGATTCGACGCGGTTTCGGTTTCGCGTCCGTTGCCCGGCCATTCCGCCGTCGCTGCGGTGCGGTCCTCACCGTCACCGACGGCGGCGGGGACCGGACGCAACGGTTTTACCGCATCGCGCTGCTCCAATAGCCGGGGGGCGTTCCCCTCGGCTCACCCGGCCCAAGGCTGCCGCCCGAGACGACCGGGCGATGCGGAATCGCTTGAGTCCTCGGTTCGGGTGGGGCATTCTGCCGCGGCTGATGCGAAAGACGGCGGCCCAAAGCCCTGAACTGACCAGCGATC
>JAJXZI010000206.1 GCA_021780115.1 bacterium
GATCAGGCATTCGTGGGCCTTCATCGCCGCGGCGATGGCCACCGCCGACGTGTCGGAGCCGCCGCGGCCCAGCGTCGTGACGTTGCCGCTGCCGTCGATGCCCTGGAAGCCGGTGATGACGACCACCTTGCCCGCGGCGAGGTCCTTGCGCACGCGCGCGTCGGCGATCGACTCGATGCGGGCCTTGGTGTAGGCGCTGTTGGTTTTGATCAACTCGAGGTAAGCGCCGGGGAGCAACGCTTTATTGAGGATGGTGGCGTTCCAAGTGACGCGAGAGTCGTTGATAAAACCTGGCGATACGTCAACAAGAAAGGCGGGCCTGATAAGCGCTTCAGTGACAATCGAGAGATTCCAATCGTGATTTACGACGCAATAGTGCTCTCCAGCAAGTCCGGCCTCCAAGAATTGTTTCAGGCGTCGCGAACCGGCGTCGGCTCTACGCTGAACTCAGCTGTGAAGCAAATGGCGGATACGATTTCTCAACGGGGAGCACCGCAAACAGAGGACGGCTACCTCAAATGCAAGTGTAACAATTGCGACATCTTCATCGAGTTTCCCGCCAATGGAGTTGGGCAGGCGGTTACGTGCCCACACTGCGGGATGGAAACGGTTTTGTTCAAACCCGCCGCAACTGCGGGCTGACTGACACCTTCAAGCATGAGACGAGCGCCGAACAAAATCACTGGAGCGAACCGCCACCCCGCTAGGCAGTCGGATGGTTCAGATAATTTGTCAGCGATGGTTGCAGCCGACCGGGCGTTTCCCGCGGCGGTTGCTCCACTTGGTCGTGTTCGGCGGCAGCGCCGTAGGCGCGGCATCTTTGTAGCGTCGCATGGCCCACCATTCCTTCAGCTCCGCAGGAGTGGCATCGTCAGGACGATGCCGCCCCTGACGGGGCTTTCTGCCGCAATGACTATCTCCGCCACAACCATGCCGCCCCTGCCGGGGCTGAAGATCGCGCCGCCGTTGCCCGGTAAGCGCGGTTGGGGCTTGATGACCGTCCGTTCCCCATCCCGGCCCGTGGTGCTGCGCTCATTCGGTTTTCGGTTTTCGGATTTTCTTCGGACTTCGAACTTCGGACCTCGGACTTCTTCCCCGTTATGCTCGGCTTCCTGATTTTCGCCCTCGCCTTCGTCACGCTGCTGACGCTCGTCGTGCGGCTTGGCCAACTCCGCGTCCGCCGCGAACTGCCGGAGACGAAGTCCCTCGGCCTGACCGTCGCGTTCGTGGCGCTGCTGCTCGCGGCGTGGTGGTTCGTGACGCACGGCGCGACGGTGGAGCAGCGCATCCTGCCGCCGCTGATTTTGCCCAGCCCGCTGGAAGTCCTCCAGGCCTTTCCCGCGTTGCATTTCCAACAGGGCCTCGTTCGCAGCGCCGGGATTTCGTTTCTGCGCGTGACGGCGGGGTTCGCGCTGGCGACCATCGTCGCGGTGCCGCTGGGCGTTTATATGGCCACGTTTCCGCCCATCGCGGCGTTCTTCCGGCCGCTGGCGTTGATCGGCGCCTACGTGCCGATTGTCGTGTTCGTGCCGCTGACGCTCGCCTGGTTCGGCTTGAGCGAGACGCAGAAAGTCGGGTTTCTCTTCATCGGCTGCTTCGTGGCGTTGCTGCCGCTGGTCATCAAGGACATTTCCGACGTGCCGGCGGCGTACCTCGACGTGGCGGTGACGAAGGGCGCGACGCAGTGGCAACTGGTGCGGCACGTCCTGTTCCCGGTCGCGCAGGCGAATATCTGGGACCATTTGCGCGGAGTCTATGGCGTCGGCTGGGGCTGGATCATCCTGGCCGAGGTCGTCAACGCCGAGCGCGGCCTGGGCTACCTGATCGACATCTCCAACCGCCGCGGCCACACCAACGCCATCTTCGCCGTGATCATCGTGATCGTGCTGATCGCGATTGCGTGCGACCAACTGTGGCGGTTGGGCGGGCGCGTGCTGTTTCCCTTCGTGAACCGGGAATGAAATCCAAAATCCGAAGCCCGAAGTCCGGAGGAAGGCCGAAACCTGAAATCAAAATGGGCGCCGACGCGCGCGCCGTTTCAGCTTTCGGTATTGGGGCTTCGGACCTTTTTCGGAGCTCGGATTTCGGACTTCGGACTTCGAGCTAACCCAACATGGAAGCCACTGTCCCCCCCTCAACTCCGGCCCCCGCGCCCGCCGCGCGGCCCCACGTGGTCGTGTTCGAGAAAGTCACCAAGACCTTCGGCGGCGGGCCGCACGCCAAGGTGGCCATCCAGGACGTGTCGTTTGTAGTGGAGGATTTGCCGGACATCGGTGAGTTGGTCGCGATCGTCGGTCCGTCGGGCTGCGGCAAGTCCACTCTGTTGCGGATGCTCGCCGCTTTGCGGCCGCACTTCCCCCCGACGAGTGGCGAAGTGAAGGTGTTTGGCAAGTCTATCGAGCGGCCCGGCGCGGACCGCGGCATGGTGGACCAGAAATATTCGCTCATGCCGCACCTGACCGTGGTGGGCAACATCGCCTTCGGCCTGCGGCTGCGCGGCGTCTCACGCAAGGAGCGCCGAGACCGGGCGCGCGACTGGGCGAAGAAAGTCGGCCTCGAAGGCGCCGAGGAGAAATATCCGTCCGAGCTGTCCGGCGGGATGCAGCAACGCGTTTCCATTGCCGCAACGCTCATCCTGGAGCCGAAGATTCTGCTGATGGACGAGCCGTTTGGCGCGCTCGACCCGAAGATCCGGATGCAGATGCAGGAGTTGCTGATCCAGCTTTGGAAGGAGCAGGAAAGCACCGTCTTCATCGTGACGCATTCGGTGGAGGAAGCGGTTTATCTCGGTGACCGCGTGCTGCGGATGGGGGCCAGGCCCGGCCGGTTGGTGGAGGAACTGAAGCTGCCGCGCCCGGACGAGCCGCCGGAGGTGATGCGCAAGAAACCGTGGTTCACGGAGCTGACCCAAGAGTTGTTGCGGCGGTTGGAAACGGACGCGCCGGCGTCCGGAGCCTTGCCCGGCAGCGAGAAATGGCGATAACGGGGGAAGGCCGAAAGCCGAAGCCCGAAAGCCAAATGAAGCCCGAAATCCGAGAAAATCCGAAGAGCAAGAGGTCTGGGGGCTGCTTCGGATTTCGCGTTTCGGGCTGCGGATTTCTTTCGGATTTCGGATTTCGGTTTTCGGATTTGGCGCCGGCCGGGGTTGCATTGCCATCCGCCCGGCGTTGAAATATCATCAGTTCCAGCCCATGGACGCGTCGGCTCCAAATTATCGCGGCGAGTTTCTCCGAAGCCCGCACCATGCGGCGTTGGGCCTGCCGACGCTGGGCATCGGCTTCGTCAGCGCGAATCTGCTCGGACTGATCGTCGGCGCCACGCTTTACGCCTTGGGCTGGATTTATCTGCCCGACCTGCCGTTCTTCCGCCGCTGGGTGGATCGCCGCCGCGCCGCCGCCCTGCGCGCCGAGGAACAGCAGAAGGTGGAAGGCTTCGTCCGCCGCCGCGACGCGCTGCTCGACTCGCTTTCGCCTTCCCGCCGGGAGCGGTACAGCCGTCTGGCCGTCGTGTGCCACGACATCGAGACGGCCAGCGCCGACAACCCGCTCGCGTCCGCCGAGGCCGCCAGCGACCCGCGCCTGCGCAAGCTCGACGAGTTGATGTGGACCTTTCTGCGGCTGCTCGGCATCGAGGAGTCGCTGGAGCGGTTTCTCGAAACCGAGCGCCGCGAGGACCTCAGTGGGATGCTGAAGGACGCCGAAGCGGAGGCGACGCGGCTCACCGCCGAAGTGGAGGCGCTCAAGGCCAAAGGCGACGGCCCGGCCTTCGAGAGCCGGCAGCGTTTTCTGAGCTCGCGCCTGGAACGTCTGGAAGTCCTGCGCAAGCGGCAACAGCGCCTCCAGCAAGCCCAAGAGAATCTCGCCCTCGTTGTCTCCGAACAGGACCGGCTCGATCAGCAGATCAAGCTCATCCGCGCCGACGCCGTCGCCACCAAGAATGCGGACGCCCTGACCGCGCGCATTGACGCGACGGTCGAGCACCTCGATCAAACGAACAAGTGGCTTTCCGAGTTGGATGAGTTCAAAGACTTGGTGGCCGATATGCCGTCCACCGATCTACGCGTGGGCTACGCGGCGAGCGTGGCGACTGTGCCGCCGCCGCTGTTGCCGCAGTCTGGCAGGCGCATCGTGATCCGACAGAAGTGAAGAACGTGAAGACGTGATGCGTGAAACGCGACCTCGGGCGGTCGGCAGTTCACGTTTCACGGACGACCCTATGACCAAGCAGGCACCAGAAACGAAAACGGAACCAGCGCCGCCACCCGCTGCCACCCGCATTCCGTTGCGCGGTTGGGCGCTCGAACTGGCGCGCCGCTGGAACGGCGGCACCTATTCGCTTTTCGTCCTTCACGGGAACATCTTCGACCTCTTTCCGGTGCAGAACGGCGACGGTGTGAGCTACGTGCCGCTGAAGACCTTCCTCGCGCGCCGGCTCTTTCCTGAGCGCGCCTGCCTGCTTTACTACGACATCTCCGGCGGCCTGACCTTCGGTTCGCCGGAAATGCAGAAGCGGTTTTTCGAGTGGCTGGAAGTCTTCGACGCGGTCGAGAACACGGACTTTCACCAGCAAGGTCCGCCGAAGACTTTCCTCGCGCTGGCACCGTTGCTGACGCGCTTTTTCCTCAAGGCGGCTGAAGACGACCGCCAATGGAAAGGCGTTACGCTCGTCATCGATTTTCCGGAAAAACTGATCCCGGCGAGCGAGGAATCCGGAGCCAGCGTCGAGGAACGCATCAACCTCGTCACCTTCCTGAAATGGGCCTCGGCGCCGGAATTGTCGCGGATTGATGTCGGCGTGCTGCTCGTCACCGAAACCGCCTCGGAGTTGCACGCCGACCTGCTGCGCAATCCGCACGTCGCCCCCGTGCGCATTGATCTGCCCGACGCCGAGGAGCGGCTGCGTTTCCTGCAAGCGGGCTGGGCTGAAAAACTGGCGGGCGGCAAACCATTCGCCGACTGGAGTGACTTCGGGCCGGCCGATCTGGCGGCGCGGACAGCGGGTCTGAACCTGTTGCGCATCCAGCACTATCTCGCGGAGGCCATTCGCAACGGCATTCGTGTCACCGCCGAACACCTGGCTGCCAGCAAGAAGCGGCTGATCGAGGACTACTGCCAGGACCTCGTGCGGTTCAAGGATCCGAAGTCGGGCGTCACGCTGGACCGCGTGGCCACCCATACCGCCGCGAAGGCGAAGCTCCGCGAACTGGCCTGGCTCATCAAGAATGGCAAAGCCGACGTGTTGGAGCGCGGCATCCTGCTGCCGGGCCGGGTGGGCGTGGGCAAATCGTTCATCGTGGATTGCTTCGCCAGCGAGTGCGGCTTGCCGGTGATGGAGTTGGGTGAGTTCCGCTCCAAATGGGTCGGTGACACCGAACGGCAGCAGGCGCGCATCTTGATGACGATTCGCGCGCTGGGGCCGGTGATCGTCGTGGTGGACGAGGCGGACGCGGTGTTCGGCTCGCGCGACAGCGACTCCGGCGACAGTGGCGTGTCGGGCCGCGTCTTCGCCGCGTTCGCCGCGCACATCGGCGACTCGACGCTACGCGGCCGCGAACTCTGGGTGGCCATGACCTCGCGTCCTGACTTGCTGGCGATTGACATGAAACGCCAGGGCCGTTTCGGGCTGTGCGTGCCGCTCTTCCCCGCGCAGGGGCCGGACGATGTCGTGGAGCTTTTTACCGTCGTCGCCGGCGTGAAGAAGATCGGGCTGGCCGACGAGATCAAGAAATACATCCGCGAGCACCTGGGCGACCGGCCGCTGACCGGCAGCGACGTGGAAGCGATGCTGACGCGCGCCAAGGAACGCGCCGTCCTTGCCCAACGCGATGACGACGTGCAACTGGCCGACCTCGAGGAGGCGGTGAACTCATTCATTGACCCGCTCGACCCGGAGTTGCTGGCCTTGCAGGAGTTGGCCGCGGTGCTCGCCTGTTCCGACCGGCGCTACCTGCCTGAACGCAACCGCGACGCGGATCGGGCATCGCTGATGGAACAGTTCGCCCGACTCAAACTGCGCGCCGGCCGACGCTGAGCGGTCGGGATCAGGCTTTGGCCGAATCTCCCGTCCTCTGGAACCGGAAGTAGAGCCAGTGACCGAGAGGGACCAGCACCGCTGCCGTGACCACGCCGGCGATCACATCCACCACGTAATGGTAGCGACAATAGACCGTCGCGAGGCACAACAGCACCGCCACCACCAGGTGGAGGTAGCGGATGCGCCGCAGGTAGAGGAAGGAGAAACCGACCGTGCAGAGCGCCACGGCGACGTGGCTGCTCGGGAAGGCCGCCCCGGGCGCCTCGAAGGTGCGATAGATGAACGCCATGATTTGGTAGAACGGCCCGGCCCGCACCGCCTCCGGAAACGTGGGTGGAACCTGGGGTTGCACCTCCGCCGGCAAACGGTAGTCCGTGATCTCGCGGAAGAAGATGCGCGGCCCCATTACCGGCAGGAAGATGTAGATGAGGTAGCAGACGTAGAAGACGAAGGAAACGACGGAGACGTAGTGGAAGAATTGTTCCCGACTGCGCAGAAACAGCGCCAAGCCCACCCCGAAGATCATCAGATAGTAGGAGAAGTAGGACGCGTACAGCACCTCGCTCAACGGCAGGTACGGCAGCGTCTCCATCCAGCTTAGGCTCGGTTGAAAGCCGAAGATCCGTTGATCCAGGCGGATGAACACCGGGTCCAGGTAGCCCGTCACGAGCATCTGGTTCAGCGAACCGGTCTCGCGGTAGAAGCCGGTGTACAGAAGGATCGGGTAGAAATGGCGCAGGAACGCCAGGACCCGGTTGGTGGGGCGGGCAGCGCAGATCTGGATCAGCAGGTGGACCAACCCCATGCATACGGCGTGGAGGCCCACCAGCCATTGCCAGTGAGGCACGGCCGTGCCGTGCAGCGCCAGAATGACGACCCCCACCAGGGCCATGTAACCCTGCGTCGCGTAGTCGATGAACGTGTAGGACTTCACCGTCGGGAGAAAACCGAAGGGAATCCGAAATCCGAAATCCGAAAGGCACCGGCCAGGCGCCGAACGGAACCAAGCCAAGCCGTTGCACCTCGCGTCGATCCCTGTCTCGGGCTGGCAGAGTTCGAAGCGGCCATCACAACCAGCCCTCCCGGCGGTACCACGCCAATGACTGGGCGATGCCTTCCTTGAGCGTGGTGGCGCACACGACACCAGTTTCCGCTTTCAAGCGGCTCGGATCGCAAACCCAGCCGGGCGCTCTCAGTTCCGGATACTTTTGCCGGCTGAGGACGTTTGCCCTGCCGGTCAGCCTGGACCAGCCTTCCTGAACGGCGCAGACCGGCCAGAGCGCGAACGTCGGCAGCGGCAACGGCACCGTCCAGACGCTCATCTGCGCGGCGATCTCGGCCGCCATTTCCCGTGCGCTAATCACTTGAGGCGAGGCCACAAAGTAGGTCCGGCCGGCAGCCGCAGGGTGGCTCAGGCAGCCGACCACGGCTTCGGCGAGGTCCTTGACGTACACCAGGCTCAATGCCTGGCGTCCGCCTCGCACCACGGGGAGCAGGTGGGCCTTTACCGTTTGGAACAAACGCAGGAATTCGCCATCCCTCGGCCCGTACACGGCGGGCGGCCGCAAGATCACCCACTCCGTGTGCCGGGCGCCCAGCACCTCCTGCTCCCCGGCCAGCTTGCTGCGGCCGTATTCCGAGACCGGCCGCGGCGGGTCCGCTTCCCGTGCTGGTGAATCCGCCGTCGCCGACCCGGCCGCCGCGAGACTCGACAAGTGGACCAACCGCTGAACGCGGCCCGCCTGCGCGTCAATGGCTGCGACGAGATGGCGCGTGCCGATCTGGTTGACCGCGTGGAAATCGGCAATCCGCAGCGCTTTGGTGGCGCCCGCGCAATGAACAACATGGGTGACGTCGCCCATCGCGCGCTCCAAGCCATCGCGGTCGTTCAGGGAACCGATCCGCACCTCGACGTGCGCCAGGCGGGGCTCGATGAAGCCCCGGTCGCTGTGCGGGCGCAGGAGAATTGCCGTGGGAATGTTCCGGGCGAGCAGATTGTCGAGGACATGACTGCCAACGAAGCCGTTGGCACCGGTGAGCAGGACTTTCATGGCCGGCGGGGCAGTCCGCGCCGCGAATCGTCACGGCGCAGAGCGGCGCCAGCGCGTTAGGACGCGCTGGGATTGGGGAACGAGGTAACGCTTCAACGGCCCGCGATTCAGAGCAGGCCGAGTTCTTTGCCGACCTTGCTCATTTTGTCCAAAGCGAATTCAATTTGGGCGTCGGTGTGCGTCGCCATGAGGCTGATCCGGATCAACTCCTGACCCGGCGGCACGGCGGGCGAGACCACCGGGTTGACGAAAACGCCTTCCTCCTCCAGCCGTTTGCACATCCGGAAGGCCGTGAGCAGATCGCGGCAATAGACCGGCAGGATCGGGGTCTCCGAGTCGCCCAGATCAAAGCCGAGGGAGATCAGGCCTTGCTTCATCCGTCCGGTGACGTGCCAGAGGCGCTGGATGCGCTCCGGTTCGGCGATCATGATCTGCACGGCGGCCATGACGGCCGCGGCGTTCGCCGGGCTCATGCTCGCGCTGAAGATCAGCGCCCGCGAATGGTGCTTGAGGTAGTCAATCGTCGCCGCGTCCGCGCCGATGAAGCCGCCCAGGCTCGCCAGCGATTTGCTGAAGGTGCCCATGATCAGATGCACCTGGTCGGTGAGCCGGAAGTGGCTGGCGGTGCCGGAGCCGTGTTCACCCAGCACGCCGATGGCGTGCGCGTCGTCCACCATCACCGCGGCGCCGTATTGCTTGGCCAGGCGGCAAAGCCTGGGCAACTGGATGATGTCGCCTTCCATGCTGAAGACGCCATCCACCACGATCAGCTTGCCCGCCGCCGGGTCGAGTTTCTGCAGGCGGTTCTCCAGCGCGGCCATGTCCTTGTGCGCAAACCGGATGAACTCGCCTTGCGAAAGCAGGCAGCCGTCCACGATGCTGGCGTGGTTGCTCTTGTCGGCCAGGATGTATTCGCCTTTGCCGACGAGCGCGCTGATGACGCCCAAGTTGACTTGGAAACCAGTGCTGTAGAGCAGCACGGCTTCCTTCTTCACCAGCTTGGCCAAGGCGCGTTCCAGTTCGAGGTGGATCTCCAACGTGCCGTTCAGGAAGCGCGATCCGGCGCAGCCGGTGCCGTACTTCTCGACCGCTGTCTTGGCCGCTTCCTTGATCTTTGGATGGTTGGTCAGGCCCAGGTAACTGTTGGAGCCGAGCATCAACACCTTCTTGCCGCCAATGATGACTTCGGTGTCCTGGGCGGAGGAGATCGTGCGGAAATACGGGTAAAGTCCCAAGGCGCGCACCTCGCTGGCGCTCTTGTAGTTGCGCACCTTGTCAAACAACGCGCAGGAGTTCGCGGCCGGTCGTGGCCGGGAGGGCGCCGGGCGCTTTTCCAGGACCGGCGGGGCGGCCCGCCGCAGCGCGGCGTACGGCGTGTCCTCTTCCATCTTGCTTTCTTCCAACACGGGCGTCTTGTCCTGGCGATTCATGGTCAAAGAGAAAGCTCCGAAAGCTGGCGGGGCCGGTGGAAACGGGTGCCGGCCGCGGGGCCGGCCTGCGCCTCGAAACCGGCGGAGCATCGCTGGGCAACCGCGACCGCCGCTCCAACTTGCAAGCCAAACCGCGCGCGCCCGTCTCCCTGGGCAAACCCAGCGGCGGCGGTGATACCGGACTGCGATCCGAGACAAAGGCGCTTGTTCAATCTTCTGATGGCGAAGGCTCGGTTTAACGGGCGCTCCCTGTCAAGAGGTTTTGACTGGCCCGCCGCAGCCGGTCAGCCCGCTGGATCGAGCAAATCAGGCCTTCCCCGAGCCATGTTTTATATTTCCAGTGCCCTCAGGAACGTCTAATTTGCTTGCCCAGAAACGACCGTTGGGGCGGCAGGAAGCCGCCCCGCCAGTTCGATCCCGACATGAACCGACGCGCATTCCTTCAGGCCACGGCGGCCAGCGCCACACTTTTGACGGCCAACCCCGCTTGGTCGGCGGCAAGGCCTGTCCCGGAAGACGGCGACCTCCTCGCGGATGCCAGGGAGCGCATCCAGAAGCACCGCCAAGGCGACGGCGTGGTGTGTGTTCGCGGCCGGGACGGCAGACCGGTTTCCGGTGCCACGGTGAACGTGCAGCAGGAGCGACACGAGTTCCTGTTCGGCTGCAACTTCTTCATGTTCGGCCGGTTGGGCGATCCCGCGCTGGAAGAAAATTATCGTCGGCGGTTCGCTGCCCTGTTCAACTACGCCACGCTCGGCTTCTACTGGCCTTACTACGAGCCGGAACGCGGCCACCCAAACTACGAATACACCGACAAGGCTCTGGCTTGGTGCGCCCCGCGAGGCATTCGGTGCAAGGGCCATCCGCTGGTCTGGGATTTCGCCGATCCGAAATGGTTGCCGCACGACTTCGCCGAAATTCGGGCGCTCGCGAACGCCCGGGTCCGCGACATCGTCTCGCGTTTCAAAGGTCGCCTCGATTTCTGGGACGTGGTGAACGAGCCGACGGCGCTGGGCCGTTTTCACACCCGCCTGGGGGAGTGGGCGCTGTCGCTCGGGCCGGTGCCGTACGTCACGGATCGTCTGAAGATCGCCCGGTCCGCCAATCCGCAGGCCACCCTTCTCGTCAACGATTACCTCCTGAATCCGGCGTATTTCAAAATCCTGGAGGCGGTTCGCGAGGAGGGCAGGGGCCTTTTCGACGCCGTTGGACTGCAAAGCCACATGCATGACGGGCTATGGCCGCTCGGGCGAGTCTGGGAGGTCTGCGACACCTTCGCCAAACTCGGCGTGCCGCTCCACTTCACCGAAACCACCGTCGTCAGCGGCCCGCGTCTGGGCGCCGGCGAGAACTGGGGGCCGACGACGCCAGAGCTGGAGGAGAAACAGGCCGACGCCGCCGTGAAGTTCTACACGATGGTCTTCGCGCATCCGGCGACGGCGGCGCTGACGTGGTGGGATTTCTCCGATCGCGGCGCTTGGCAGCGCGCCGCCGCCGGCTTGGTGCGGAGGGACATGTCGCCCAAGCCGGCTTACGACCGGCTGCACGCGCTCATCCGGGGCGATTGGTGGACCAAGGCGCAGGGACGCACCGACGCTCGCGGCGAGTTTGCGACGCGCGCCTTCTTCGGAACGCATCGCGTCACGGTGGACTTGCCCGAGGGAAAGAAGCTGGAACAGGCAGTGGACTGGCGGCGCGGGGCGCCGAACCGGTTTGAACTTACTGCCGCCTGAGCCGGGGTCGCCACCTTGGCGCGTCTGCGTTCCGTCTTTCGGCGGCCGGCGTTGGATGGTCTTCCGACGGGAAACCGAATTCCGCGCCGTTGCCAAACGTCTGAACCAGAACTGAACTCGACGCGATGAAACCTGTCCTGAATCCACTTCGGCTTGTGGTCGGCGGGCTGGCGCTCGTCGTGGCGCCCCTTGTCCTCCGCGGAGCCGACGCCGCCTCGCCCGTCCCCATCCCGCCCAGCGACCAAATCCTGCGCACGCTGCGAAACGAGCACCCGCGCCTGTTGCTGTCGGCCAAGGATTTCGCCCAACTCAAGCAGCGCGTGGTCACCGATACGCAGCTTCGGAAATGGCACTCCGATTTGCGGCGGAAGGCCGACGCGCTCCTGACGCAGGCGCCCTCCCAATACGAGATTCCCGACGGGCTGCGCCTGCTCGCCACCAGCCGCCGCGTGGTGAGCCGGATTTACACCCTCGCGCTCCTTTACCGGCTCGACGGCGACAAACGCTACGCGGACCGCGCCTGGCAGGAACTGGACGCCGCCGCCCATTTCAAGGACTGGAACCCGCGCCACTTCCTCGACACGGCGGAAATGACGCACGCCTTCGCCATCGGCTACGACTGGCTCTACGACTATTGGACGCCCGAGCAGCGCGCCACGCTCCGCACCGCGATGGTCGAGAAGGGCATCAAGCCGGCGCTGACCATCGAGGGCGAGCATCGCTGGTGGGCCACCGCGCATCACAATTGGAACCAAGTCTGCAACGGTGGCGTCGGCCTGGGCGCCCTGGCGCTGGCCGACGCGGAGCCGCAACTGGCCGCCGACTTCCTGCACGCGGCCCTCCAGTCCATCCAGCTCGCGATGGTGGAGTACGGTCCCGATGGCGCCTGGGCCGAAGGTCCCGGCTACTGGGACTACGCCACGACCTACAACGTCATTTTCCTCGCCGCGCTCCAGACGGCGCTGGGCACCGACTTCGGGCTGACGAAGATCAACGGTTTCGCCGAGGCGGGGACGTTCCCGATCTACGCCAGCGGCCCGACGCGCCTGAGCTTCAGCTACGCCGATGCCCACGCCGGCACCATCCGCGCGCCGGTGATGTTCTGGCTGGCGCGCGAATTCCGCCGCCCGGAGTACGCGTGGTATCAGCGTCGGGTCGCCAGCGGCGAACCGCTCGACCTGATCTGGTATGACGCCCGCCTGGCCCAACCGCCCTCCGCCCCGCCGCCGCTCGACAAGTATTACCGGCACAGCGAAGTCGTCACCCTGCGCAGCGCCTGGGATGATCCGAACGCGTTGTTCGTGGGGTTCAAGGC
>JAJXZI010000227.1 GCA_021780115.1 bacterium
CCATGCGGCTGGAACTGCAAAAGGCCTATGCGTCGGGCAGCGCGGCGGTGGCCCGGACTCGCTTGGTGAACGGGTGCCGCTGGGTCAGAACCGAGGCGCAAGGGATGACGCACGGACTGTTGGCACCGATGCTTCAGGCGGCCGAAATGATCGAGCGGCATTTGGAAGGCATTTTGGGGCATTGGCAAGCGGGGTTGACGACGGCGTTCCTGGAAGGACTCAACAGTTTGTTTTCGGCGGTCAAGCGCAAGGCGCGAGGTTATCGTTCTTCAGAGTATCAAACCGCGATGCTCTACTTCGTCGCTGGCAAGCTACAAGTCCCATACTATGCCTGATTACCCATTACAAACAGCGAGCAAGCGAAATATTGGATGAGCGTGCCGTCGAAGCAGTCGAACACGACGAACTTCGACTTGTTGATGTCGGGGCAAAGGCGTGTGCCGCGTCCGAGCATTTGCTCCCACAGGATGCGCGACTTCACCGGGCGTAGGAACACGATGAATTCCAGCGCCGGAATGTCCACGCCGGTCGAGAGCATGTCCACGGTGACGACGACCTTGGGATGGGGGCGGTTGCGGAACTCGCGGATGCGCTGGAGCGGGCGGTCCACGTTCGGGTTGCCGGTGATCTTCTGCACGAAGGCGTCGCCTTGCTGGAACACGTCCCGACAGATTTTCACCAACTGGTCGGCGTGCGAGGTGTGCGGGAGGTCGTTGACGGCGAAGATGAGGATTTTGGGAAACCGGCCCGTCTCCGCCTCGTGTTCGTATGCGTATTTGGCGACTTCCTCGATGATCTTGCGGTTGCTGCCCGGGACGGTAATGTCGCGCTCGACCGTTTCGGCGTCGAATTGCCGTCCGTCCTCCAGTTGGTCCAGGGCCTTTGAGGGAGGCCGGTGGACGGTGGTGGCGCGGGTGACGCGGGGCGGGGCGAACTGCGCCAAGGCGGCGAAGTCGGACGGGACGAGCTTGTGCGCAGGCCTGAGGCCGGGGTGTTCCGCGCGGGACATGCGGAGGGTTTTTTACACCAAAGGCGCAAGGCTGTCAGCAAACTTGGCGGGCAGCGGTCGCGCCGTCCTTCTCCTGGAAGAAGACGTTGTCGTTCGGCGCGCAGTTGAAGGGCGGGGCGAGATGAACCCACCCCACCGGCTCGTCCTTGAAATCGCGCCGGAGGAAGTCGCGCAACGGTGGCCCTGCGCCAGTATTCGCCAGGCGCAACGCGGCGTAGGGCGTCTGAACGGGCTTGTGCTTCGGTTTGAGTGCCAACGGAACCATGGAGCGGTTTCACCATGCCGGTCATTCCAATGGAACTGGAGTGGGACGGCGCCTATTCGCTCGGAACGCGGGGTGGATTTGCCCGCCGCCCCCGCTGAATCCACCGATGTCGGGGCGGGGGGATTCCTTTCACCCGTTCGGCATTACGTTGGCCGGCGCGGTGGTGAAGATGAGCATTCCCGCGTGACCCGCGGGCCAACTTGTGGCAGGGTGCGCCCATGACCACCACCGAGGCCATCCAACTGCTGGAGCAATTCCGCGCCGGCGGCGCCAGCCGCGACGCGGTCCTGCGCGCCTTCCAGGCCGCGCCGGTGGCCGATCTCGGTTTCGCGCAAGTGGACACCCACCGCGCGCTCCGGAAGGGTTTCCCGGAAGTCATCTTCGGACCGAGCAAGACGCCGGAGCAGGTGGTGAAGATCGCCGCCAAACTGGTCGAGCATGGCCAGAGCATTCTCGTCACCCGGGTCACCCCGGAACATGCGCGGGCGGTGCGCCGGAAATTCCAGAAGGCGGTTCATCACGAGTTGGCCCGCTGCGTGACCCTGGAAACGAAGCCGCGGCCGAAACGCCCGGGCGCCGTGGCGGTGATCTGCGCCGGCACCAGCGACCTGCCCGTGGCGGAGGAGGCCGCCGTGACGGCCGAGATCATGGGCAACCGCGTCGAGCGCATCCACGACGTCGGCGTGGCCGGATTGCACCGGTTGCTGAACCGGCTCGATGTCCTCCAACGGGTCAACGTGCTCGTCGTCGTGGCCGGGATGGAAGGGGCGCTGCCCAGCGTCGTGGCCGGCTTGGTGGACAGGCCGGTGATCGCGGTGCCGACGAGCGTGGGCTACGGCGCGAGCTTCGGCGGCGTGGCCGCGCTGCTGGCGATGCTGAACAGTTGCGCCAGCGGTGTGACAGTGGTGAACATCGACAACGGTTTTGGCGCCGGCTACGCGGCCAGCCAGATCAACGCGCTGAGCGGTGGCCTTGCTAAATTGTCCTGACAACCTTACGCTGCCAGTATGAACGGCGTTGTAGATAGCAGATTCTCGGACGAATTCGCAGCTTATGAACGCAAAAAGCCCGAACTGCTCAGACTTTGTGAAGGCAAGTTTGCCGTATTCAAAGGGCCTGAGTTCCTCGGCGTCTTCGATACGCCGAGCGCCGCCTACTCTGCGGGGATAGAACGATGCGGGAACGAGGCGTTCTTGATAAAGCCTGTTCTGCGCGAAGAGCGAGTGGAGCAAATACCAGCGTTGCATCTGGGCTTGATTCATGCCTGTTCATAACGTCTATCCTCACAACGTTTCTCAAGCATCTCCTCCAGATCTGCTTGCGGCACTTGGGTTGCTGTTGGCGGTGGAGGTATCGCCCCCGCAAGCACTGGCGAACCTGCTCACCTCGCAAGGCAAACCCCTACCTCAATTGGCTACTGGCAGCGCGTTGGTGGATACCGGCGCGAGTTGTTGTTGTGTTGAAGAGCCTTTGCTCCAGCAACTGCAACTCCAGCCAGTCAATCAAATTAACGTCAGTAGTCCCAACGGGAACAGACTCCAAAACGTGTATTTCGTTCGGCTCTCGTTTCCGGGTTCCCCCATTCCACCACTGGAAATACCGGTGGTCGGCGTGCAGTTGAACCAAGGACAGACCATCTCGTTGATCGGGCGCGACCTTCTTCGCTACTGCGTATTGATCTATAACGGGCCGATGGGCAGCTACACGATCTCCTTTTAAGGTGATCCCAATTTGAGAGGCCGCCTGACTATGGAAACCCTCTATCTCGACGTTTTCAGCGGCCTCAGCGGCGACATGTTCCTGGGGGCGCTGCTCGACTTGGGCGTGGATTTCGCGACGCTGGAGCGGGAGTTGGCGAAGCTGGGCGTCGCTGGGTATCACTTGCACGCCGAGCGAAAAACCAAAGCCGGCATCGCGGGCGTTTGGTTCAACGTCCACTTGGAAACCGAACATTCGCATTCGCACGACCACGCGCACGGCCACCTCGAACATGACCACGCGGAAAGCCGCGACTTCCGGCAAATTCAAGAACTCATCCATCGCAGCGCGCTGTCCGACTGGGTCCAGGACAAGGCCGTGGCCGTGTTTCGCCGCGTGGCCGAGGCCGAAGGCAAGATTCACGGCCAGCCGCCGGAGCAGGTCCATTTCCACGAAGTCGGCGCGGTGGATTCCATCGTCGATATCGTCGGCGCGTGCCTCGCGCTGGAGCTGCTGGGCCGGCCGCGCGTCCTCGCCTCGGCGGTGGTGGACGGCACCGGCTGGGTGAAATGCGCCCACGGGTTGCTGCCGGTGCCGGCGCCCGCGACGCTCGAAATCCTCGCCGCCCGCGGCATCGCCCTGACGCAATGCGAAGAGCGGCACGAGTTGGTGACGCCCACCGGCGCGGCGTTGCTGGCGGAGTTCGCCGAGAGCTTCGGCCCGATGCGCGGCCTGGCCGTGACCCGGATCGGCTACGGGATCGGCACGCGTGACAACCAGACGTGCCCGAACGTTCTGCGTGCCTGCCTCGGTGCCGCGGCGACCGAGGTCGCGCCGCCGGTCGGTGGTTGGGAAACCGACACGATCGCCGTGCTCGAAACCAATCTCGACGACCTCAACCCGGAGATCCTGGGCCACTTCGTCGAGACGGCCCTGGCCGCGGGGGCGCTGGATGTCTTCCACACGCCCATCCAGATGAAGAAGAGCCGCCCGGGCGTGCTCCTGACGGTGCTGTGCGCCCCGGACGACGCCGACCAGTTCACCGCGATGATCCTGCGCGAGACGAGCACCTTCGGCGTGCGGCGCGCCACGGCGGAGCGGCGCAAACTGCAGCGCGAGTTCAAGACCGTCGCCACGCCGCACGGCCCGGTGACGGTGAAACTGGGCCGGCTCGACGGGAACGTGGTGCAGGCGGCGCCCGAGTTCGAGTCCTGCCGCCAACTCGCCGAGCGCAGCGGCGTGCCGCTCAAGACGATTTACGAGGCGGCGATCCAGGCGTCTCGTTCGTAGTCCCGGCTTCAGGCGGACGGCCTTTCAAGGCTTTCGCGTTGCCAGAACTTCGGAAACCCGACCACCGGAAGGCGGGACAACCCACTCAAACCGCGAAGAATTTCCGGACTTCGCGGATCACTTCCACGAATCGGTCCACCTCCGCTTTCGTGTTGTAAAAGTAAAAGCTCGCGCGGGCGGTGGACTCCACGCCGAGCTTGTGCATGAGCGGCTGCGTGCAGTGGTGCCCGCCGCGCAGCGCCACGCCCGCCTGGTCCGCCAGTGTCACCACGTCGTGGGCATGCACGTCCTTGAGGAGAAAACTCACCAGCCCCGCGCGGCCGTGGCGCGGGCCGAACAGCCGCACGTTCGGAACGTTCGCGGCCAGTTGTTCGTAGGCGTATTGGGCCAGTTCCTGGTCGTGCCGGAAAATGGCTTCGCGCCCGACGCCGTCGAGATAGTCCATCGCGACGTGAAGGCCGATCGGGCCGGAGATGTCCGGCGTGCCGGCCTCGAACCGATGCGGCGCCGGTTTGAAGCGGGTGCCGCTGTATTCGACCGACAGGATCATCTCACCGCCGCCCTGGTAGGGCGGCATCGCTTCGAGCAATTCGGCCCGGCCATAAAGCACGCCGATGCCCGTCGGCCCGCAGATTTTGTGGCCGGAAAACGCCAGGAAATCGCAGCCGATCTGCTGCACGTCCACCGGGCAATGCCCGGCGCTTTGCGCGGCATCCACCAGCGTCACGACGCCGAGCTTGCGGGCGCGGGCGCAGAGGTTGGCGACCGGATTCACCGTGCCGAGCGAATTCGAGATGTGGACCAGCGAAAGAATCTTCACGCCGCGCGTCAGGAACTCGTCCACGCGGCTCAGGTCGAGCAAGCCTTCATCGCCTGACACGGGGAGGTAAGCCACCTTCGCCCCGGTGCGCTCGGCCAGCAGTTGCCACGGCACGATGTTGCTGTGGTGTTCCATCTCGGTGAGCAGGATGGTGTCGCCGCGCTGGAGGTGCTTCAGCCCCCACGACGACGCGACGAGGTTGACGCCTTCGGTCGTGCCCCGCGTGAAGATGATCTCGTCGGCGCTGCGGGCGTTGATGAATTGGGCGGCGCGGGCGCGGGCGGCCTCGAACGCCGTCGTCGAGCGGTTGCTCAACTCGTGGATGCCGCGGTGGACGTTGGCGTTGTCGCGCTCGTAGTAATGCCGCAGCGCCTCGATGACCACGCGCGGTTTCTGGCTGGTGGCCGCGTTGTCGAAATAAATCAGCGGCTGGCCGTGGACATGCTGATCAAGGATGGGGAAATCGGCGCGCAGCGCGGCCCAGTCGGGGGGCGTGGGGATCATGGAAAAGCAGGGAGGAAATCCGAGATCCGAAATCCGACATTGGAAGGAAACTCGAGATCCGAAATCCGAAGTCGGAAAACGGCTGGCCCGATCAGCGACGAGCCGCGTCGGCACGCGAAGCACACCGCTGCGCTCGTCCCGGTTCGGGCCTCGGGTTTCAGCTTGGTTTTGGTTGTCGGATGTCGGACTTCGGATTTCAAGGCTGCACCTCTCGCGTCACCTTTCACATCAAGCCCAGTTGGAGCCGCGCCGCCTCGGTCATCATGCCCTGGTTCCACGGCGGATCCCAGACCAGTTCCACGTTCGCCTCGTCGATTTCCTCGATTGAGAGCAGGCGGTTTTGCACGTCCTGGGCGAGCATCGGCCCCATGCCGCAGCCGGGCGCGGTGAGCGTCATCTTCACGTCGGCCTTGTAGGCGTTGCCGGCGCCGAGGGGCGCCAACGCGCAATCGTAGATGAGGCCCAGGTCCACAATGTTGACCGGGATTTCCGGGTCGTAGCACTGCTTGAGCTGGGTCCAGACTTCTTTTTCCAGGTCGTCCTTGGC
Source organism: bacterium (assembly GCA_021780115.1). Taxonomy (GTDB): domain Bacteria; phylum Verrucomicrobiota; class Verrucomicrobiia; order Limisphaerales; family JAJXZI01; genus JAJXZI01. The sequence goes on from JAJXZI010000227.1 coordinate 6,134, forward strand.
CCGCGGTGGCGCGTCCGGGTCGCGCTGTTTCTGGGCGACTTGCACGCCCAACGCGTCGGCGTCCCGGCCCTCGATGCGGAACATGTTGCCGTTGACGACGACGGTATAGCTGCCGCCGAGCGATTGGGTGATGTACGCCTGCTCGCCCTTCTGGAGCGTCACCTTGGTGCCGACGGGCACCACGGCGGCGTCCACGTCGCGGGTCAGGGTGACGGGTTCACTGCTGGAATACATGATGGCGGAAAGTTAGTCGCTCGGAAGGGCGGAATCCAGCGTGGAACCGTGCAGCGCGGCGACACGCGGGTCAGTTTGCGGAGTTGGCACGGCTGGCCACCGGAGGCTCCTTGACCAACCAGACTTCCGAAACCTGGCAGCCGCGGCCGTTGCCGCCCAGGCCGGGCTCGCCAAACCAGCTCAACGTCAGTTCCCCCCGCGCTGTCGCGGCGCGCGGCAGGGCGAATTCGACGGGCCGGAAGGGAGCCGCCTTGGCCAGCAGCGGGTGAATTTCGACGCCGGCGTTGGCGACCAGGCGCATCTTCCCCTGCGGACTGTCGCCCGCATAAACGACGCGCACCTTGTAGCGGGCGTTCGGATCCAGGCCGGTGTAGCGCATCCGCAACGGCGCGTCGTAAAGCACTTCGGCATGATCAATCCAGGACACGCGCCGGGCGCCGGCGGGCCGTTCGTCCGGTTCATCCACGACGAGATCCTCCTCCCAATCCGCTCGCGGCCACTGGTAGCCGCCGGGGTCCGCGGCAAAGCCCGGTCCACGGACCAGGTGCGGCTGCCGCGCCGGGTTTCCCAGATCATCGTAGAATCCGCCGGGACCGGGATTGGTCCAATTCACGATCTGGTCGAGGGCCTGGAGCCGTTCGGCCTCGGAGCCGAGTCGGCGGATTTTGGCGAACCGCTCCCGGAGCCAGGGCCGGTTGTTGAGCGGATAGTCCAGCGTGTCCAGGCTGGCGCCGCGGTCCACGGCGATGGCTTGGTAGCGCTCCACGCTCAGTTGCATCCCGATGCTTTGGAACAGCGCCTCGCCCAACGCGAAAATCCGCGTGCGCCAGTCTTCGGCCACGCGCCGGGTGACCGCCCGGTCCAGGATTTCTTCCGCGCCTGCCATCGCCAGTAGGGAACCGTCGGCCGGCGCGCGCCGCAGGCGCTCCGTGGCGCGGGTTTCCAACCCGGTTTCGTAGATCAAGCGGCGGCGCACGTAGGCGTCGTAGTAGGCGCGGAACAGCGCCTGTTGAAACCGCCAGTTTTTGAGGTCGGCGGGCGCGGCGGCCTTTTCCATGTCCTGAAACTGCGCCAGCGTGGTGTCCACGCCGGCATTGGCGAGCAGCGGCCCCCGCCAATCCCGTTCGAGCGCCAGCACGCCCTGGGCGAAATCGTCGGCGTAGCGGTCGCCGATGAAATACCGGCCGTAGTCGCGCAGGATGTCGGTCACGTTCCGATCCGGATCCCAGCCGAGCGCGCTCCACAGCATCTTGTTCACGTCGTCGTTGCAGCCCTCGGAGTAGGTCAGGAAGCCGATGGTGTCGGGCTGCATGTTACGGAAGATCGCCGCCTCGTCCTCGGGCCGCGGGTTGATGCACTCGCGCGCTTCGGTGACGGCGTAGGCCGCGTCCCAGTCCGGCACCGGGTACTGGCACTGACGCGAATGCGTGATGTCCGGGTAATGCCGGATCGGGTACTGCTTCGGGACCAACTCGCGCAACTGCGGCAGGCTGATGCGCACCTGCGGCCCGAACACCACGCCGCTGAGCCACGCCGGGCGTTCGCGGTTCAGGATGTTGAGGAATTCCTCGAGCCAGGCCTGGTTGAAGCTCTGCGGCGAGACCCACATCTGCGCCCGCGGATGGTAACGGTGGAGATTTTCCGTCTGCTTTTCCAGCAGCGCCAGCAGATACTTCGGCTCGGTGTGGCCGGGATCGCCGCCGGGCACGAACACCGCGTCAACGCGCGGCAACCGGCGGAAGACTTCGCCCCATTCGCGCAGCGCAAACTCCACGGTCTTGGGATCGGAATAGTCCTTGTCCATCGCCGGATACCAAATCCACACGTCCAAGCCGTACTCGGCGGCGAGGCGGGACATGCCGACCATCATTTCCATGGGCGGCCGGTGAAAATGCGGGCTGTCCGCCGCGTCGTCCGAGCGCGGCGGAATCAGCTCGATGGCGTTGCACCCGAAGACGGCCAGGTCGCGGAGGTATTGCTCCCACTGGGGCAGGTCCCAGGCGTCGTAGGAATTGCACTTGGGCCGGTAGCCGAGTTGGTGGCCGCGCAACGGATACTTCGGCGCGGTCGCAACGTCCAGGTCGTCGGCCAGCATCGCACTCCCCGGTCCCAGGTGCAGTTCCCGGAGTAACCGGCCAACGCCGAACAGCACGCCGCGCGCGTCGTTGCCGAGGACGAAGACCGCCGGCTTTCCCTCGCGTCGCCGTGCGCAAATCCGGTACCCCTCGGCGCCACTCCCGCTCCGCTCCGCCTGCAATGGCTGGACGTAACTGCCCGCAAACTGCTCCAGCGCGGACATCGGACCGACGGCAATGACCGGGACGTTCGAGGCGGGCCACGCGCTGGCCGTCGGCCAACGCAAGTGCGTCCGCTTCTCCACTTCCTCGACCAGCATCGTCACGGCCTTCTGTTCCGGCCCGGAAAGGTTCGGCGGCGACACGACCACCGCGTCGTGGAGATCGACCGCGTGGATCGAGGTGACGCCGGCGAGCATCCCGGCGAGGACCGCCAACGTGACGGGGAGGGAGCAAGTTCGGGCCATGGTTCGAGGAGACGTTAAGGTTCAGGGATGAGGCGCGTCGGGCGGCGGTTTGGCCTTGGTGGCCGTGGCGTCCGGGCCGAAGCGGATGTGTTTGCTCGCGTAGCCGGCAAAACGGTCGCCGTAAATGCCGCGCACAATGGCCCAGTCGGCGACCACGGACAGCGCCGCCGCCAGCAGACCGACGGTGAGGGTTTTCGCCACCAGGCGCGGCCATGGAATCGCGCTCGGCGCCGGCTCTCGTTCCCCGCCGGAGCCGCCTGCCAACACGCCCACGGTGCAGAGCACGGCGTTGAGAAAAATGACTCCCTCGGTCACCAGACGCTGCGGCGCGAACGACACCAGGGCGCGCTCAAAATTCCCCACCACCATCCACCAGAGGAACACGAGGTACAGCAACTGTCCCCGGCCCAGCCAGGCCGCCGGGAGCAGCGGCAAGGGACGTCGCCGGTGCGCGGCCACCAGGGCCAGGAACGCGCCGGCAAGCGCCAGGTACGCCAGGTTGAACCACGCGTCCGCCGACAGGCCGAGCAGGACGGCCGGCATGGCCTTGGCACTCACCCATTCCGGCGGGTTCTTGCCGAGGTTCAGATACGTCACTCCCAGCAGCACAAAGCCCACGGCGCACGGCCCGGCCCACCGGGGCGCCGACGGACCCTCGGCGATTTTCGGCGCGCGGCGTGCCAGCCAGAGCAGCGCGACGGCGACGCCGATGCCGTTGATGAATCCGTAAGTTTGCTCCAGGAGACTGTGCCAGTTGGTCTGCCAGCCGGTGGTCATCCCGGCAAGCTTCAGTAGCGTGGCCGTGGCGAAACCGAAACCACCGATCAGGCCCGTGACCAGCATGGCGAAGATCACGCCGGGCAGGTTTTGGCGGCGGAGGTAGAACCACAGGCCGCCGACCATGCCCACGCAGCCCGCCCAGTTGTCGCCGCGGGGCGGCGTCATGCGCCAGCCCAGCACGTTCACCAGAAGCAGGAAACCGATCCACCAGCCAATGGCCAGGTGCAGGAGCAGGGACGAGGCGCGGTCGAGCCGCCGCCGGACCAAGGCGAGGACGAGCACCGCGACCGGCGCGCCGAGCGCCGCCAGCCAATTCGTGTCAAACCAGTAGAGCGGGCTGCGCTGGCGATAGTCCGGATTCACGTTGAACCACAGCGCGACCACGACATCTTGCAGGAGCCAGGCCAGGAACACGGCGCCCAACGGGGCCAGGAATTCCGCCAGTTGTTCGCGATTCAAGAAGACCGGCAGCGCGGTGGCGGCCCCGCCGAGGGCGGCCCAGAGAAAGCCGATGACGAACAGGCAGGCGAACCCGTAGAGCACCGAGGTCGAATGACCGGAGTGCGTGTAGGCGATGACCTGCATGTAGGAGATGCTGCCGCCCAGCGACCAGCCCAGCGCGCCGAACAAGGCGAAGAACGGGATGCGCCGGTGCCAGTCCTCCCGCCCGGAAAGCAGCACCACCGCCAAGGCGGCCAGCGCGCCGGGGATCATGGCGCCGTATTCGTGGCCGAAGTTGCCCCGGATGCCCCAGCCGATGGAGAGGGACAACGCGACCCAGAGGACGGCGGGCCGGTTGGCGCGGGGCGGCGTTGTCATGCGGGTGCGCCGTGTTCCTTACACTGCGCATTCGAAACGATCAAGGCCCAATGCCCCTCAAAGATAACATGGGGTGGTCAACGGTAGCGCGCTTGCACGCACCCCGACCACCCCATGTTGTCTTTTGTAATTTGAGTCAACCCGTCACTTCCGCTGCTTTCGTCACCGGGCTCGCTTTCGGCGGGACCATCTGGTATGAGTCAGACAACCAACATGAGAGCCCGACCCCTTGCCTTGTTCGCCGCGGCGGTTGCTTTCGGCCTGCTCGCGGTCGCGTCCACTCCAGCCCAGCAGCATCGCGCCACCCGGCTCGGCAATCCGGCCACGCGCTTTGCCCCGCCGCTGGCCTCGCCGGCGGACCTGCGGGCGCGCTTCCGCGACGAAAAACTGCGGCCGGACATTGTCGCGATCCTGGACCAGTGGGGCTGGAAGGGCGACGTGGAAGACCTGTGCCACGCCGCGACCACCACGGAGATCGTCGAGTGGAAGATTCCAGTGGGCGCGCGCCTGCCGTTCATGTCGTCGCGCGAAAACGGCCAACCGGTGACGCTGCGCGACGTCCTCTGGGCCGGCAAGGAGCCGGCCCCGGCCTACGCCTTCCAGTTCACGTCCCGGGGCCGGCGCTACCGCTGCATCACCCCGAAGGCGTGCAGCAATTTCTACGTGGAAGACCTGGGGCCCGAGTGGGCGCTGAAATTGGCCGGCACCGCCCCGGAGACGGTGGGACTGTGCGATCCCATCGAGATGAAGCTGACGGTGCGCAACACCGGCGGCGCTCCACTGACGCAGGTGCGGGTGGCCAATCCGCTGCCGGCCGGCCTGAAAATGGCCGGCGATGAATCGGTATCGAATTTTGACGCCGGCACGCTCCAACCCGGCGAGGCCAGGGAGTTCGCGTTCAAGGCGGTGGCGTCCGAGCCCGGCACCTATCGCACCCGGGCGATGGCAACTTCCGCCCAAGGCGCCAACGCCGAAGCCGCGACGAGCACAGTGGTGCGCGCGCCGAGGCTGGCGCTCGACTGCGGCGCGCCCGGCGACGCGCTGGTCGGCCGGCCGGTCGAGGTTTGCCTGACGCTCAGGAACGAGGGCGACGCCGCGGATCCGAGCGTGACGTTGAGCCTGCCGATTCCGTCCGGCTCCACGCTCACCGGCTCGACCGAAGGCAGCTCGGCCGCCGACGGGCGACTGGTCTGGACGTTCGCAAATTTCGCGCCCCAAGCCAGCCAGCGAGTGTGCGCGACGTTCACCCTGCGTCAGCCAGGCGCGCTGGCCTTCGCCCCGGCGGCCCGCGGCGCCTGCGCGCCGCCGGTGCAAAGTCAATGCGCCACCAAGGTCGCCGGCGTTGCGGGAGTGCTCGTCGAAGTGGTGGACCTGGAGGATCCGATCGAGGTCGGGCACGAAATCACCTACGACATCAAGGTGACCAATCAAGGCTCGGCCACGCTCACGAACATCCGGCTGGCCTGCACGGTGCCCGCGAGCCAGGAATACGTCTCCGGCACCGGCGCGACGGCGGTGACCGCGCAAGAGCGGGCTGTGCAGATGGAGGTGCTGCCCGCGTTGGAGGGCAAGGCGGTGGCCGCCTGGCGCGTGATCACGAAAGCGGTGGCTCCGGACGACAGCCGGTTCACCGTCGAACTCACTGCCGATCAGTTCAAGCAGCCGATCGTGCGGCACGAATCCACGACGCTTTACTGAAGCGGAGACGATTGGGTTTTTCCCGGTGGATTGGCCCCGCCGCCGGCGGTTCAGATGCCGAGTTCGCGTTTGCCCGCGGCGAATTGCTCCAAGGTAGAGCTTAAATGCTCGCGCGAGGGGCGCGAAAACGGGTCAGTTCTTGATAATGGCATCTTGGGTGGTGTCCCGCCGGTTGGGTGAACAAAGGGAATCATACCAGTTCCCACTGATTATCGGAACAATGAGTCAGGGCGTAGCGTTTGCTTGAGTGTGGAGCCAGTGATGGATCAACGATAACACCCGGGCGGGCGTTTCCCAAAATGGGCGGAGCGCCGTCGTCAAGGTTTCTTC
>JAJXZI010000295.1 GCA_021780115.1 bacterium
CTTGATCCGGGACGCGGCGAACGCGTCCACTTCACGCGTTGTCAGCCCCGGGCGGATGAATTCCGCTACCTCGCGCAACACCAAGCTGGCGACGGCGCAGGCGGGCCGCATGGCGGCCAAGTCCCGCTCGGTCTTTAGAATGATCATGCCGCCTCCGCCGGTTGGGAAAGCAGCTTTACAACATGGCGCCGTGGCCGGGCGCCGCCAGACTGGCCTCGACCCAGGCTCACCGCGTCAAAACCGGCCTTTGAGGCGGCCTTTCTTCAGAAAGCCGTCGTAGTGCCGCATCAGCAGATGCGACTCCATCTGCCGCATCGTGTCCAGCATCACGCCCACGGCAATGAGCATGCTGGTGCCGCCAAAGAATTGCGCCACCGCGTACGGGATATTCATGCTCCGCGCCAGGAGGATCGGAATCACGGCGATGATCGTCAGGAACACCGCGCCCGCCAGGGTGATCCGGTGCATCGCGTTGTGGAGGAAACCGCTCGTCGCCTGGCCGGGGCGCACGCCGGGGATGTAGCCGCCGTTCTTCTTCAAATCATCGGCGATCTGGAGTTCGTTGAACTGCGTCGCCACCCAGAAATAGGAGAAAAACATGATCATCAGCCCGTAGATGAGGAGGTACCAGAACGACCGCTCGTGGAGCTGCGCGGCAATTTCGTAGAAGAACTTGATCCCAAATTTCCTTCCGAGGAACTCCAGAATTTGCGCCGGAAACATCAGGATGGCCTGGGCGAAGATGATGGGCATGACGCCTGGGTAGTTGACCCGCAGCGGCATGTAGGAGGTGCCGCCGGCATACACCTTGCGGCCCACGGCGCGCTGGGCGTATTGCACCGGCACTTTGCGCTGGGCCTGCGTCACCGCCACCACGCCGGCAATCACCGCCGCCAGCAGGGCGACGAGGATGATCGCGTGGCCGAGATTCAACTGCGCCTCGGTGCCGCCGGCGGGAAAGAACGAGTCCCGGATGCCCTGAACCGCCTGCGGCAGACGGGCGAGGATGCCGATGGTGATGACCAGCGAAACACCGTTACCGATGCCGCGGTCGGTGATCTGTTCGCCCAGCCACATCAGCAGCAGCGTGCCGGTGGTCAGGATGATCGTGGTCTGAAAACGATACCACCAAAGGGCGTCGTACATCACGAGCTTGCCCTGGAAGCCGGGGAAAATGCTCGCCGCGTTCTCCCAGCCCAATGCCATCACCAAGCCCTGGCCCAGGCATAGAACCACCGTGAGATAGCGGCCGTATTGGATGAGCTTCGGACGCCCGCCTTCCTCGCGCGCCAACTTGCTCAACTGCGGAATCACCGCCGTCAGTAACTGGATGATGATCGTCGCGCTGATGTAAGGCATGATGCCCAAGGCGCCCACGGCGCAGTGCTCCAGCGCGCCGCCGGTGAACATGCTGTACATGCCCAGCAGCCCGCCTCCACCCTTGGCGGCGTTTTTCGCGAAGTAATCCGTCAACGCCGCGCCGTCCAGACCGGGAACGCGGATGACCGCCGCCAAACGGCAGATCGCCAGCACCACCAAGGTGAAAAGAATCCGCGATTTCAGCTCCGGAATCTTGAAGCAGTTCCGGAAGGTGTTGACGATGGAGGCGAGCATCCTGGATCCCCAAAGGTTGAACTAGGCGGGCGCAGCGGGTGCCGGTTTCGCCAGCTCACAGCTTCCGCCCAAGCCCTCAATCTGCGCCCGGGCCGAGGCGCTAAAGGCGTGGGCACACACCACCAGTTTCCTGGCCAGCTTGCCGGCACCGAGAATTTTGACGCCGTCGGCGCGGCCGTTGGCCAGGCCCGTCTGGCGCAGCGCCGCTTCGTCCACCCGCGCCCCGTCGTCGAAGCGATTCAGCGCCTCGACGTTCACCGGAATATAGTAAGTGCCGTGCCGGACATTGTTGAAGCCACGCTTGGGCATGCGCCGAATGAGCGGCATCTGGCCGCCCTCGAAGCCGATGCGGATGGAACTGCCGGAGCGGGCGGTCTGGCCCTTGCCACCGCGGCCGCTGGTCTTGCCGTGGCCGCTGGATTCGCCCTGGCCCAGCCGCTTGCGGCGGTGCTTGGCGCCCGGTCGGGGCTTGAGATCGTGTAAGCGCATAAATGACTTAAGCGGGGTGGGTCCCGGAGTTCGGCGACACGAGCGACGCGCCGGCCGGGGCGGCCAGGGCCGGCGGAGGCTCGGGCTTCTTTAACTCCAGGCCGCGACTTTTATAGATGGCCTCCCGCTGGCGCAGTTGGCGCAAGGCGCCGAGCGTGGCTTTGACGACGTTGGCCGGGTTGTTCGAGCCGAGCGACTTGCTGAGCACATCCTTCAGGCCGACCGATTCGAGCACGGCACGGACGGTCTTGCCCGCGATGATGCCGGTGCCCGGCGAGGCCGGCCGCAGAAGCACCAGGGCGCCATCGAAATGGGCGGTGACTTCGTGCGGGATGGTCGTCTGTTTCAAAGCCATGGTCTCCATGGCCGCTCGGGACATTTCGCCACCCTTGCGGATGGCGTCCGCCACTTCGCCGGCCTTGCCCATGCCGACGCCGACGCGGCCTTTTTTGTCGCCGGTCACGATCAAGGCGCTGAAGGAGAACCGGCGCCCGCCTTTGACGACCTTGGAGGAGCGGTTGATGAAAACGACCTTCTCGGTCAACTCCTCGCCCGTCTGGGCGTCGATGTTCAACTCCGGCTCCGCGGCCGGACGGCCGCGCCGTCCACGCCCGCGCGGCCCCCGCGTCTCTTCGCCGCCGACTCTGGTTGGTTCTGCCACAGTTTTTTCTCCGGTTAGTCGTTAAAATTTCAGCCCCGCCGCGCGGGCGGCGTCGGCCAGCTCCGCCAGTTTGCCGCGCACCACCACCGGCTTGCCGTCCTTGCCCTTGCATTTGGACCAGTGGTAACGCGCGCCGCCGCGGTCGAAGACCACTTGTTTGATCTGCCGGGCCAGCGCGGCTTCGGCCGCCCGTTGGCCGATGACCTTCGCACTCGCCACGTTGGCCGCCAGCTTCGCCTGGTCCGGCACAGGTTTGGAGCGCGTCGAGGCGGCGGCCAGCGTCATCCCCGCCGCGTCGTCTATGAACTGCACGTAAATGTGCTGGTTGGTGAAGGCGACGCTCATGCGCGGGCGGTCCTTCGTGCCGATGACCTTCCGGCGCACCCGCCAGTGGCGCTTTTTCTCAAGCTGGATTTTCTTGTCGGTTCTCATCTCAATGCGTCACGGATTTGCCGTGAGCGGCTCAGTGTTGGATTGGGCTTCAAACACGATGCAGCACGCAGTCCACGGTTATTGGACCGTCTTGCCTTCCTTGCGGACGACGCGCTCGCCCACGTAACGCACGCCCTTGCCCTTGTAAGGTTCCGGCGGGTAGAAGCTGCGCAACTCGGCGGCCACTTCGCCCACGACCTGCTTGTCCGGACCTTCGATGGTGATCTTGGTGTTCTCGTCCACCGTCACCTTGATCTGGTGGGGAATTGGATAGACGATCGGGTGCGAGAAGCCCAGCGTCATGGTCACGTTGCCGCCCTGGACCGCAGCCTTGAAGCCGACACCCTGGATTTCCAGTTTCTTGACGAAGCCTTCGGCGACGCCCTTGACCATGTTATTGACGAGCGCGCGGCTCAAGCCGTGCAGCGCTTTGGCCTGGGCGTCGTCGCCGTCGCGGCTCACCACGATCTTGCCGTCCTGGACCTGAAGACGGGTGCGCCGGGGCAGCTCCCAGTCGAGCTTGCCCTTGGGACCTTCGACGAAGACTCTCTGGCCCTTGACTTCCACCTTGACCTTCGGCGGAACGGCAATCGGCTGTTTACCAATGCGTGACATGGCTTAAAGCGGTGATGGGTTGATTCGTTTCCGGGTGGGAGCGGGGCAAAGTCACCAGACGTAGCAAAGCACTTCACCGCCCAAGTTCTGCTTACGGGCCTCGTTACCGGACATGACGCCGCGCGAGGTGGAGACGACGGCCACGCCGAGTCCGCCCAGCACGCGCGGAATCTCCCGGGCGCCGACGTAGCGGCGCAACCCGGGCGTGCTGACGCGCCGCAGCCCTTCGATGACGGTCCGTTTGCCTTCGTACTTCAGGCGCAGCTTGAGCTTCTTGCGCGGGGCGCCCTCGACGGCGACTTCCGCGACATAGCCTTCTTTCCGCAGGATGTGGGCGATGCTCTCCTTCAGTTTGGAGTGCGGCACTTCCACCACGGGCAACAGGGCGCGGCCCGCGTTGCGGATACGCGTCAGCATGTCAGAAATCGGGTCGGTCATAGCTCACCAACTGGCTTTCGTGACGCCGGGGATCAACCCGTTCAGGGCGGCCTCGCGGAACGTCAACCGCGAGAAGCCGAACTTGCGCAGATGCCCGTGCCGACGGCCCGTCACTGAGCAGCGGTTGACGACCCGGATGGGGCTGGCGTCCTTGGGCAGCTTGGCCAGGCCGGCGTAGTCGCGCTTGGCTTTCAGTTCCGCGCGCAGGGCGGCGTATTTCTGCACCGTTTCCCGCTTGCGCTGGTTGCGCTCAATCCATGCTTTTTTCGCCATAAAGAATTACTTGGCTTCCGCGAACGGAAAGCCCATCAGCTTCAACAAATCCAGCGCCTCCTCGTCCGTCGGCGCGCTGGTCACAATCGTGATGTCCATGCCCTGGGTCCGCTTGATCTTGTCCAGTTCGATCTCCGGGAAAATCGTCTGCTCGGCGACGCCCAGCGAATAGTTGCCGCGCCCGTCGAACTTGCGCGGCGAAAGCCCGCGGAAGTCGCGGATGCGCGGCAGCGCCGTCGCGATCAGCCGGTCGAAGAACTCATACATGACGTCGCGACGCAGTGTCACCCGGCAGCCGATCGGCTGGTTCTCGCGGAGCTTGAAGTTGGCGACGCTGTGGCGCGACTTGGAAATCGCCGGTTTGCGGCCGGTGATCAGGCCCAGGTCTTTGGCGGCATCTTCCACCGCCGTCTTCTCCAGCGAGGCACTCACGCCCATGTTGACGACGATCTTCTCCATCCGCGGGATCTGGTGCGGATTGGTGTAGCCGCGCTTTTGCTTCAGCGCGGGAGCCACTTCCTGCATGTACTTCTGGTAAAGTCGAGATTTCATCTGATGTGCGACGCTACGCCGCGGCGGGCGCCGGCGCGGCGCCGCGTTTGGCCGCCCGGGCGTCAAAGTCCACGGCCTTCATCACGTTGGAAATATGGATTGTGCCCTCACGCTCGATGATGGCGCCCTGCGGGTGCTGCTGGCTCTTGCGCATGTGCTTCTTGATCATGTGCGCGCCTTCGACGATCACCCGCTGCTGCTTGGGCAGCACGGCGATGACCTTGCCGCGCTTGCCTTTGTCCGCGCCGGCAATGACCACCACCTCGTCGTTCTTCTTCACGTGAGACTTCATGCGATGTCAGATGACCTCCGGCGCCAGCGAAATGATCTTCATAAACTTCTTGTCCCGCAACTCGCGGGCCACCGGCCCAAAGATGCGCGTGCCCCGCGGGTTTTGTTCCTTATCGATGATGACAATGGCGTTGCTGTCGAAGCGCAGGTAGGAGCCGTCGCTGCGCTTGATGGCCTGCCGGGTGCGCACAATCACCGCGTCCACCACTTCGCCCTTCTTCACCGTGCCGTCGGGCGCGGCTTCCTTGATGTGGGCCTTGATGATGTCGCCGACGTGGGCGTACATCTGGTTGCGTCCCAACACCCCGATCGCCGCCGCGCGCTTGGCGCCGGTGTTGTCGGCCACGTCCAGAATGGAACGGATTTGTAGCATAGCTCTTCCGCGTCACGCGGCAATGGGCGCGGCCTCGACCGCGCGGTCCACCACGGCCATCAGGCGCCACCGCTTGGTCTTCGAAATCGGGCGGGTCTCCTGGATGCGCACTTGGTCGCCGACCTTGGCCTCGCCTTTCTCGTCGTGGGCGTAAAGCTTTTTGTAGCCGGTCACCACCTTCTTGTACTTCGGGTGCTGGAACCGGCGCTCCACGCGCACCACGATCGTCTTGGCCATCTTGTTCGCAATGACCTCGCCGACCCGCTCTTTGCGGTCGCTGCGTGGGATATTCGGAGTGGTTGTCGCTTCAGCCATACAAAGTCTCTAGGCCGCCGTTTGCTGCGGCACGGGGGTGTGGCGCAATTGGGAGATCCGGGTCTCGATCCGCGCGATGCTGCGCCGCAAAGTGCGCAGTCGGGCGGGCTTTTCCAGTTGTGCGCTGGCCTGCTGCAGTCGCAGGTTGAAAATCTCCTGCCGCAGGTCGCGGCCCTTGGCCAGCAACTCGACCATCGTCATGTCTTTGAGTTCCGACATTTTCATAGATGGACTCCGCGCTAAGCCAGGCGGTGCCGCGAGATGAACCGTGTGCGGATCGGCAATTTGGTCGCCGCCAGCCGCATCGACTCGCGCGCCTCGACCTCCGCCACGCCGTCCACCTCGAACAGCACCGCCGCCGGTTTGATTACCGCCACCCAGGACTCCAACGGGCCTTTCCCTTTACCCATGCGCGTCTCCAGCGGCTTTTTCGTGAACGACTTCTGCGGGAAAATCCGGATCCACATCTTGCCGCTGCGCTTCAGGGACCGGGCGATGGCCACGCGGGCAGCCTCGATCTGCTTGGTATCGAGCCAGCAGCGTTCCAGCGCCTGCAACCCGTACTCGCCAAAGGACACGGTGTGACCGCGCGTCGCCATGCCCGCGCGACTGCCGCGGTGCATTTTGCGAAACTTCACTCTCTCCGGTTGCAAAGGCATAGCAGATTCCTCAAATCAAAGGTCAATTCGCGGCGGCAGGCGCGGCAGCGGGGGCGGGCGCCTGAGCGCGCTTGGCCTCGTCGCGGCGGTCACCCCGGCAAATCCAGCACTTGACGCCCAGCTTGCCATAGACGGTGTGGGCCTCCGCAAAACCGTAATCGATCTCCGCCCGCAGCGTGTGCAGCGGCACCCGGCCCCAGTGATACTGCTCGACCCGCGCCAGTTCCGCGCCGCCGAGCCGGCCGGCGCAACGGAGCTTGATGCCCTGCGCGCCGAAATCCTTCGCCGTCTGCAGCGCTTTCTTCATGGCGCGGCGGAAGGAGACGCGCCGTTCCAATTGCAGCGCCACGTTTTCCGCCACCAATTGGGCATCAATTTCGGGGTCTTTCACCTCGATGATGTCCACGTAAATCTCCTTGCCGGTCAGCTTGCTCAACTCCTCCTTGAGCTTGTCGATCTCCGCGCCCTTGCGGCCAATGACCACGCCGGGCCGGGCCGTGAGGATGGTCACGCGGCAGCGGCTGGCCGCCCGCTCAATCAGGACGCGCGGCACCGAGGCGGACTCCAGCTTCTTCTTCAGCAACTCCCGGATCTGGTGGTCCTCCGCCAGGAGCTTGGGAAACTCCTTCTTCCCGGCAAACCACTTGGAGCGCCACTCTTTGTTGACCGCGAGGCGCAGTCCGATGGGATTGGTCTTCTGGCCCATACAGTTATTCGTCCGACAACACGATCTTGACGTGGCAGTGGCGCTTGAGGATCGGCCCCGCCGAGCCGCGCGCCTTGGGGGTGAACCGCTTGATTGTCATGGCCGTGCCCGCGACGGCTTGTTTGATGCGCAGGTTTTCGGGTTTGAGGTTGTTGTTGTTCTCGGCGTTGGCGATGGCCGATTTGAGTATCTTGGCCACGGCGCGGGCGGACTTGCGCGGCACCACGGCGAGGACGGCCTGGGCCTGGAGCGCTGGCAGCCCCTGGATCTGGCGCACGACCTCGCGCATCTTCTGCGCGGACATCCGCACGTTCTTGAGGATCGCTTGCACTTCCATAGCCTACTTCGCCTCCGCCTTGGCCGTGTGGGCGCCGTGCTTCTTGAACGTGCGCGTCAGCGAGAATTCGCCGAGCCGGTGCCCCACCATGTTCTCCGTCACGAACACCGGGTTGAAGACCTTGCCGTTGTGAACGGTGAAAGTCAGCCCAACGAAATCGGGCGTGATCATGGAGCGGCGCGACCAAGTCTTGATCGGCGACTTGGAATTGGCCTGCTTCGCCTTCTGGATCTTTTCCAGCAGGTGAAAATCGATGAACGGACCTTTCTTGATCGAACGTCCCATAAACGCTTACTTGGCCTTCATGGCCCGGCCGTCGCGGCGGACCACAATGAACCGGTTGGACCACTTCTTCTTGTGGCGCGTGCGGTATCCTTTGGCCAGCAATCCCCAGGGCGAGGTCAACTGCTGCCAGCCGCCGCCTGATTTGCTCTTGCCGGCGCCGCCGCCGTTCGGATGATCCACGGGGTTGCGCGCCACGCCGCGGTTCACGGGACGGATGCCCCGGTGCCGCGAGCGCCCGGCCTTGCCCAGCACCACGTTTTCGTGATCCAGGTTGCCCACCTGGCCGATGGTCGCGTAGCAAATCTCCGGCACCTTGCGGATTTCCCCGGATGGCAACCGAAGCTGCGCGTAACCTTCGTCGCGCGACATCAGCGTCGCCGCGCCCCCCGCCGTGCGGACCATCTGCCCGCCGCGACCGGGGAAGAGCTCGATGTTGTGGATCGGCATGCCGACCGGGACCGACTTGAGGGGGATGCAGTTGCCGAGTTCCGGCGGGGCCGCCGGGCCACTCAGGATCCGCGCCCCCACCTGCAAGCCGACCGGCGCAATGATGTACCGCTTTTCGCCGTCCTTGTAGGCGAGCAGCGCCAAGCGGGCGGTGCGGCCTGGATCATACTCGATCGCGGCCACCGTGGCTTCCATCCCGTGCTTGTTCCGTTTGAAATCCACTTTGCGCAGTTTCTGTTTGTGCCCGCCGCCAATGCCGCGCGTCGTGACGCGCCCGTAGCAGTTGCGACCGCCGGTCTTCTTGCGAATCTCGACCAGCGCCTTCTCCGGCCGGGTCTTTGTAATGTCGCTGTAGTCCGCGATCGTGATGTATCGCGTGGACGGCGTCAGCGGTCTAAAGGTTTTGACTGGCATAAAATCGATCAGCCCAAGTCAGTCACACTCTTGGAGCAGCGGACCATAAATCCTGCCCGCGCCTCGGGTTCAGTTGTCGGCCCGCTAACTTGGTGCCCCCGCTCCCGAAGGCGCAAGGGACGGCGAGAATAGCAAACACCATTCCGGGTGCAAGAAACTTTTTATAGATTTTTTGACCGGCGTGTTGCCGCAACATAAATGGCACCGAAAGCGGGTTCGCCGCGGGGAAAAATCTGTTCGCCGCCTCGCGGAAAAAGACCCTGCATGGAGAGCGCTGCGGAAGCAGTGAATGACGCAACGAAACGACGAACTGGAACGCCTGTCTCAACGCGACGCGGGACCTGTCCACGGAATCGAGCCACGCTCATAAAAGCTGAGATGCGCCCGGAAACCGGTGGCTGTCCGGTTTCCGTTGGACAAGCGGTGTCCGCTGGGCAACTGTTGGCCGGTCACACGTGGTTTGCAGAGAAGAACGCGACTTTGAACAGAACCGGATTGGGCATGAAGAAATTGCCAACCATTTTTTTGGCCATCGCGCTGGTGGCCTTCGTCATTGGTTTTCTGGAAACCTTGCGGCCGGGAGCTTGGGCGCTGGGGTTCCCCGTGGGGGCCGTGTGCCTGGGCCTGTCCTTCGTCACCAAGGTCTTCCAGAAGGAGGCGGCCCGCTTCGACGAGGAAGAACGCCAGCGGCACAAACACGCCGAGCGCAGCGGTGCCGCGTGAGGGCGCTGAGGTTCCCGGCGCAATAGCTCCGCGCGTCCTGCTGGCGCGGTGGCCGACACCGTTACGGCAGCAGGCCAAATTCGTTGAGCGTCGGCCCTTCGGTGGCGTCCAGGATGTTCAGTCGGACGCGTTGGGCGGTGACCGGAGATACTTTCTTCTCCCAGTTCGGTCCGAGAGTCGTACCGCGGTAAAACGTCTTCCATTTCCCGCCCTCGAAGGCCTGCAGTTCAAAGGACTGCACCCGCCGGCCGCCCGGCGCCCATTCATCAATGGTCACGCTCGAGAACGTCTCCGGTTTGCCCAAGTCCACTTCCAGCCAAGCCGTCTTCGTGCCCGCGTCCGTGGCCCAGCGGGTCTCGGGATCTCCGTCGAAGGCGGCAGCGGCGCCAAACTGGTCTTGCCGCGCGAACACGTTCGAGGCAGTCGCCAGCTTGCCTCGCGCGAACGAATTCCCGCTGAGGACCGCCACGGGCACGATGTCGGCGGCCGCACCGTCGAGTCGCAACTGAATCACCGTGTCCAGCGCGTCGCGCCGGCTCTTCCCCACGTTGACCGAGATGCCTTCCGCCGACTGTCTCCACGCAGCGGCGCCCCCGGTCAAGACCTGAGCGGACCGAATCCTCCTCGCGATCGGAGGCAGCTCCAGTCCGTCCTCCGGCCACTTCAGGACGTGGAGATATACCACCTTCCCGCGGTACGTGCTCGCGCCCCACGTTCCCGGCTTGAATGGCCCGCCGCGCGTGCCGTAGATCGTCTGGCCGTATTTCGCCAGCCACCGACCCATTTCCTTGAGCCGCTCGACTTGGCGCGGCTCGATGCGACCGTCGGGCATCGGGCCGACGTTGAAAAGCAGGTTGCCGTCGCCGCCGGCGCAGCGGATCAGCGTGTCGAGACACTGCGGGAGCGACTTCATTTCATCGCCGGGCTTCCACGCCCACTGGTGGCAAATCGTGATGCAGCTTTCCCACGGGCGGTCGTTTTGGAACTTGCCGATCACCTGCTCCGGCGTGTCGAAGTCCCCCGGCAGCCCGGAGCGGTTGTTGATGAGGATCTGCGGCTGGAGTTGGCGGACCATGCGGTTCAGGTTCACCGCGTCGTAATCCGCCGCACTCTTGCCGAGGCCGTCGTACCACAGGATGTCCACTGGGCCGTAATGCGTCATCAACTCACGGACCTGGGCCTTGAGATACGCCTGGTACTGGGCGTGGCGCTCGGTGAAGGCGTCGGGGTTGTGCCAGTCCGGCGGCGAGTAATACACGCCGAAGCGCAAGCCGGCCCGGTGACAGGCCTCGGCCAACTCCTTGACCACGTCGCGCCGGAACGGGCTGGCGGGCGAGGTGATCTTGTAGTCGCTGGCCAGCGTGTCGAACATGCTGAAGCCGTCGTGGTGCCGGCTGGTGAAAACCAGATACTTCGCCCCCGCCGCCTGCGCGATGGCAACCCACTCGGCCGCGTTGAAGTTCGTCGGATTGAATTGCCGATAGAGGTTGTCATAAACCTCCACCGGGATTTCCGTGCCGTGCGAGCCGTACCCGCGCCGCTCGCCGCCGCGCGACCAGCCGATCTCGGTGCCTTCTAGGCTGACCGGCCCCCAGTGGATGAACAGGCCGAACCGCGCCGCCCGCCACCAATCCAGGCGGTGGTCCGCGCCGACGGACGGCGCCGCGGCGAAGCCGCGACAGTGTAGGCCGAGGCCCAGCGCGCCGGCAACAGCCAGGCGGCACAGTGTTTTCGTCGTCATGGCGGATCCTTTCCGTGGGGCCGCGAAGTTGCGCGACCCCGCGCCGATTCAGCCGGAAAGCCGCAGGAAAGCCAAGCCCGGGGTGAGTCTCAGTTTAGTGCAGGGCGCGCGCCTGAATTCTTCACTCAGGCCGCGAGCGCGAGGGCGTTATTGCGGGCGGCCGGCTGGTCGAGACCGAATGTCCAGAAGGCGTCCCGCCGGCGGCTGGCCTGGAGGCAACGCCAGGCCGGGACCTGTCTGGGATTTTGTGTGTGAGGCGGTTCATGGTTTAACTAAACCTGCGGTTCCCACGGAGGGCCCCGCAAAGCGGTCGGCGTAACGGCTGGCAAACTGGTTGAGCGCCGACTTCCAGAACACGGGCGGCCTCTTCCGCTTGGCCGTGCTATGGCGCAAGGCCCAATCGATGAGCTTGGTGGCGGCTTCGTCATTGGGGAAGTGGCCCCGGTTCTTGATGATTTTGCGCATCTGCACGTTCAGGCTTTCAATCGCGTGGGGGGTGTCGATCCCCCGGCGCCCTTCCAGGGGATACGCAAAGAACGGGATGACCTGTTCCCAGGCCCGCCGCCAGGAGGCCACGATGGTGGGCTATTTCCGGCCCCATTTCCCGGCGGCAAACGCGTCCAGATGCGGGCGGGCCAGTTCGGCGGTTTCGGCCCGATAGATGGGGCGCAACGCCTCAGCCCCCCGTTTGCGATCCCGCCAGCCGACATAACTCAAGCTGTGCCGCGCCAGATGCGCGATGCGCGTCGGCACCTCGGTTTGCGGGAACACCGCGTTGCTGGCGTCGGGAAAACCCTTCACCCCGTCCACCCCCGCGATCCGGATGTCCCGCACGCCCCGGTTCTGGAGTTCAGTCAGCACCTGGAGCCAGAACTGGGCCCCCTCGTTGGTTTTCATCCACAGGCCCAGCACTTCCTTCAAGCCGTCGGCGGGGATGCCCAGGGCCAGATGCGCGGCCTTGTTCTGCCCGCTGCCGCCGGCGCGGATCTTCACCCGCAACGCGTCGAACACCACGAGGGGATACAGGCTTCCCAAGGGCCGGTTCTGCCACAGGGTCACTTCCTCCAGCACGCCCTCGGTGGCCAGGCCGA
>JAJXZI010000007.1 GCA_021780115.1 bacterium
GTGCGTAGTCCAAGCGCAACACCGCGTCGCCCTGGGCCGCGAGCTTCGACGCGAGAAACGGCGGCAGTATGTAGCCGGCGCCCGGACCCGAGGGAAAGTGGGCCACGACGACGAGTCGCTGAGAAGCCTGGTCGCCCCGCACCGGTGACATGGAGTTGACCGCGTCCGCCGAGTAGCGGGTGATTTGGCTCGGACGGCCCTCGAAGCCGCTCGGCCATTCCACCAACAGCGTGTGCTTCCAAGCCGGCAGGAAAGTCCGTTTGAATTTTCCGAACGCAGCCCGGTTGTGCGGCACCAAGCGGTTCCATTGTTCCTGGTGCAGATGCTTCAACTCTTCGGTGAATTGCTCCTTCGTCAACGCGCCCTCCGGCAATCGGCCATCCGGGAACACGCGCAGGTCTGCGTCCGGTTCCTTCTGGTAGGGCAGTTCCGGGCGCGAGGCGGCGTCCGGCTGGTGCAGCAGCCACCGATCGAGCCACGCATAAACCGCCTCGCGGCTGGTCTGGTTGTAGTTGTGTCCGAAGTCGAACCGCACGTAGCGCAACCGGTCCGCCGCGCCGAAGAGCCGATAGATGCCTGCGAGGGCCGGGCCTTCGACGGTCAGCGTGTCTTTGGTCCAATCGCCCGTCGAGGCCACCAGGATTTGCGGGCGCGGCGCGGCGGCGGCGGCGATTTCCATGTTCGAATATTCCACACGCAACTCGGGCGCGTTTTCGCAACTGCACCCGCCCTGCATGGTGTGGCTCACCATCACCACCGGCGCCTGCGCGGCCAGCCGGTCGTCAATCGCGCCGAGCATGTAGGTCTGCGTGCCGCCGCCCGAGGCGCCGGTGCAGGCCAGGCGCTTCCGGTCCACGTCCGGCAGCGACGCCAGGAAATCGAGGGCGCGGACGCTGTTCCAGGTCTGGAGGCCCATGAGGCTGATGTTCCAAAGCAGGTCCGTGCGGTTGGTGCCGAATGCGCGGTGATTCTGGTACGCCGGCCCGTGGCCGCCCGCGTCGGCGAACTGCGTGTCGTTGTAGCCGACCATGTCGTAGGCAAAGGCCACCATGCCTTGCCGCGCGAAGTTGATGCAGCGCGCCGGGATGCTCCCGTCCTGGGTGTCTTCCAAACGTCCGTGGGACCAATGCCCGTGCGGATTGAGGATGCCGGGAAACGGGCCGCGGCCCCGGCCGAGCGGGCGATACAAGTTGCCGGCCAGATAGAAACCGGGATAAGTCTGGAAATAGACCTTCTCGATGCTGTAGCCGTCGCGGATGATCTGGCCGAAGACGTGCGCCTGGAGGGGCGGTTTCTCCGGCGTCGGCCAGAGTCCGCAGCTCACGAGAATCTGCTCGCGGATTTGGCGGGCGCGCGCCTGCCACTGCGCCTTGGTTTGCATCTCCGGAAAGGTCCGGGGCGTGTTGAGCGTCCGGGGACCGGCGGGAGATAAATCCGCTGCCCGGCCGGCCGCAAGCAAGATCCAGGTCACACAGGCGACGGTGAAAACGTGGCGCAGGGTGTTCACGCCGTTGATTCAAGCGCAGATCGCCGGGCGAAAGAAGGACGAAATGCCAACTTAAAAAAGGGCTTGACGCCTCTGGACTACGGATGTAATCATAGCGCGGATTACAACTGTAGGCCGCCGACCATGAAAACCGTGCCCCGAATCACCGACACCGAATGGGAGATCATGCGCGTGGTGTGGGCGAACCATCCCATCACCGCCGCCGAGATCATCGAGCGCCTGGCCGCCGCGGACCCGACCTGGCATCCCAAGACCGCCCGCACCCTGCTGGCCCGGCTGGTCCGGAAGAAGGCGCTCGGCTACGAACCGCAGGGCCGGGTTTACGTCTATGAGCCGCGGGTGACCGAGCGCGAGTGCGTGGCCGCCGCGAGCGATTCCTTCCTCGAGCGCGTCTTCGGCGGCGCGCTCACGCCCATGCTCACGCACTTCGTCGAGCGGCGGCGGCTGACGCGCCGGGACCTCGACGAACTGCGGGCGCTGCTGGACCAAGGCGCGGACTCCAGCGCGCCGAAAACGAGGAGGCCAACATGGAAACACTGACGCTGAATGCGTTTCTGGCCGGGTTCGGCCGCATGTCGCTGGAGGCGGGCGTGCTGGTCGTGCTCGTGCTGGGAGCGCAAGGACTGTTCCGCCAGCAACTGACGCCGCGCTGGCGTTGCACCCTCTGGTTGCTCGTCGTCATGCGATTGCTCCTGCCGGTTTCGTTCACCAGCGCCGCCAGCCTGTTCAACCTGCTGCCCGCCTGGACAAATCACGCGGCGGCGCGTTCGGCGCCTGGCATCGTCGCTGTCGCTGCGTTGCCGGTACCCGCCGCGACGGCCGCGCAAGTTTCAGCCCCGCCGCCGCTGCACCGCGAGCCGCAGACAATGCCAATTCACGGAAAGGCCGGAGCGGATCCGGCATTCTCCGGCTCAGCCGTTCCTCAGCCGCCACCGGCGCCGCGTGCCGACACTTTACCGGCAGCCCGGCCCAACGCGATTTCGCGGGGCGCGGTCCTTTTCGGGGCCTGGCTCGCCGGCGCGCTGGTGCTGGCGGCCCACGTGGGCTTCACGTCCGTCCGCCTGGCGCGGCGCATCACCAAGCTCGCGCCGATCCACGATCCGGCCGTCCGGGCGGTCTTGGACGAATGCCGCGGCCTCGTCGGTGTGGCGACGCCGCTGGAGGTGGTGGCCACGGACCAGGTGGCCGGCCCGGCGTTGCACGGCCTGTGGCGTCCGCGCCTGCTGCTGCCGCGGCGTTGCCTCGCGGATTTCTCGCCGGGCGAGCTGCGGTTCATTTTCCTGCACGAACTGGCCCACCTGAAGCGGCGCGACCTGCTGATGAACTGGCTCGTGGCGTTGCTCCAGGCGGCGCACTGGTTCAACCCGCTCCTCTGGTTGGGCTTCGCCCGCTGGCGGGCGGACCGCGAACTGGCCTGCGACGCGCTGGCGTTGGAGGCCGCCGGGGCCGGCCAGAACCGGGACTACGGCCGCACGATCCTGCGGTTGCTCGAAGGCTTCACCCAGCGGGCCGCGGCGCCCGGTTTGGTGGGCATCTTGGAGGACAAACGCCAATTGCGCCGACGCATCCAGATGATCGCCACGTTCCAGCCCGGCCGGCGGTGGGGATGGCTTTCGATCCTGCTGCTCGCGGGCTTGGGCTGGGTGTGCCTTACCGACGCCCAGGCGCCGAAGGTGAAGGATGCCCCGCCGGTTGCGAAAGCCGATCACGCCACCACCGTTCCGGCGCGAGGCGACGAAGTCCGCGAAGTGCGCCGTGGGGCTGACCCGGCACCAACGGAACACGGCACGAATCTGCCGTCGCAGACGCTGGTCGTGACGGTGGTGGACGCCGCAACGGGGAAACCACTGCCAGTGGCTGACGTGTTTTCGCCTTATCTGGATCGCTGGGGTACGGCGCCACCGCAACGGTTGACGGACCAGCAGGGCCGCTACGTGTTGCAAGTGCCGTTGCCACCGGAGAACCACCGCCGGGAAATGGACCTGTTCAGCATCTCGGCGGAACGCCCTGATTTCGCTTCCCGATCGGTGGCTTGGACATCTTCCTCCGGCAACGTGGAAGCGATGCTGCCGAAAGAAGTAACGATCAAATTGGAGCTGGGAATCCAGATTGGGGGCGTTGTGCGGGATGAGCACGGTGCGCCGTTGGCCGGCGTGCGGGTGCTGTTGTCCGGCTCGGGCTACCAGGGATTCACGATGGGCACCGGCGAGCAGAAAACGCACGAGTATCCCGAGATTGGGCGGAGAGACAAAACCCATCCCGCCGCCGTCACGGACGCAGCCGGGCGTTGGGCGTTTGCACATTTTCCCTCGGATTTGGAGGTGTTGGAAATCACGCTTGTCCGTCCCGATGACTCGCAGGCGGAGTTCAGCACCGCGCCGGGCGTTTTCAATGTGAACCAATTCCCACTGGTTCACCTGACTGACCTGCGGGCCACCAACGCCGTCTTCACGCTGTCCGACGGTGTCACGGTGCGCGGCATGGTCGCGGACGAAGCCGGCCGGCCGCTGGCCAACGCGACGGTCGAGGAAGGTTATGGCTTCGGCAACATCGTCCGGGTGTCGGAATTCAAGACCGGTGCGGACGGTCGCTTCGAGCGGCTCCATCGGGTGCCGCGGCAATGGATTTACACGGCCTCGGCTGACGGGTGCGCGACCGTGTCGGTTATCGCGCAAGTCGAGCAAGCCATGCCCGAAGTGCGCCTCGTGTTGCCGCCAGCCAAGCCCTTGCGCATCCGCGTCGTGGATGAAGCGGGCCAACCGCTGGCGGGTGCAGACCTCCGTATCGACACGTACCGGACCGAAGGTCAAATCCTGAACTGGTCGGCGAAGACCGACGCTGAAGGCCGGGCGGTGTGGACGAATGCGCCGGTGACGCCGGTGACGTTTTACGCTGGCAGCCGGTCGCTTGGCGTCCAGCGCAAATTCAAAGTGGCCGGGGGCGAGCCAGACAAGCAGGTCGTTCTCAGCAAGGTGGCCAGCGAAAAGATCACAGTGCGTGTGAAGGCGCGGGACTCGGTCAGCCACCAACCGATCAAGGTGCGCACCGTCAGCGCGAACTTTGAAATGGGTTCACCCTGGAAGTCGTTGGCGGAGCCGAACGCCAGCGAATTTTCAATTGAGATTCGACGGACGGATTTTCGGGTGGGCATGTATCCGAGTTGCAAGTTGAACCTCGAGGCCGGCGGCTATGAGAGCCTGACGACTGACTTCATCGACTTCGATGAGGGAAACCAGGATTTGGAACTGACGATGGCGCCCGGCGCAAATCCGTCCGGCGTGGCCTGGCTGCCCGATGGCCAGCCGGCCGTCGGGGCGTGGGTTTGGCTGCGCGCCGGCGAAGATGGTGGGTCGCTGTTCTGCAACCTGCCCGGGCGCTACTATGGAAACCGCTGGGCGAAGGCGGAAGTCGGTACCGATGGGAAGTTTACCCTGCCAAGTGCGGCGGGTGATCCGCCAGTGGTGTTCACGCACGCGGATGGGCTTCTCGAAACCACGTTGGCCGAAGTCAAACGGCATCCGGAAGTGCGGTTGCAATCGTGGGGCCGCGTGGAAGGTGTCCTGAAAGTCGCCGGCCAACCCAAAGCAGACGCGCGGGTCAGCCTCAGCACGCTGCTGTGGTCGCCGTCGGCGGGGATCCTAGTGCTCTACAGCACCGCCACCACCGCGGATGGCCGCTTCTTTTTCACCAACGTCCCGGCCGGCGAATACAAGTTGTATCGGCAGGTGGAACCGGTGAAGTATGGTCCCATCACCGAAAGCTACCAGATGCCCATCACCGTCATGGCGGGCGAGACGCTCACGGTGACTTACGCCAGCGAAGGCCGGGCTGTCATCGGGCAGGCGCAGGCTGATCCGCCCGATGCACCTGTGAACTGGCTCAACGATGACCATGTGCTCGTGCTCAAGCAACCGCCGCTGCCGGAGGTGAACCTCGAGGATTTCGCCACGACCGAGGCATTCCAGAAGGCACGCATCGCATCCTTCGCCTCTCCCGCACGCTTGCAACAAGCCCGCGACGCGCGGACCTACCAAATCGAGTTCCAGTCCGACGGCTCGTTCCGTGCCGACGACGTGCCGCCGGGCAAATACGAGTTGCGCATCCGCGTCACGAAGCCGGAACAGAATCGGCAGATCAACCCCTTTCCGCGGCCGGAAGACGAACTCGGCTCGCTGGTGCGCGAGGTCGTGGTGCCGCAAGGCCGCGGCCCGTTCGATCTCGGCACGCTGACCGTGCCGATCAAAGGTGAGGGGGCACGCCGCGGACCGCGGCCGCTGGAGTTGAGCGCGCAAACGCTGGACGGCCAGCCGGTGAGCCTGGCGCAGTTCAAGGGAAAGCACGTCCTGGTGGTGTTCTGGGCGGCGTGGTCCGAGCGTTCGTTGGACGCGTTAGCGGAGCTGCAGAAGCTCCAGACCCGGCTGGCCCAGGATGGCCGGCTCGCGTTCCTGGGCGTGAACGTCGGGGATGAGACCGCGAAGGCGAGACAGGTGATCGACGCCGGCGGCTACCGTTGGACGCAGGCGCGGCTGAGCGACGCTGAGCGGGCGCAGGTGACGGCGGCGTTTGACGTGAACACCTTGCCGGCGGTGTTGCTGCTCGACCCGAGCGGCCGCCTCGTGGGCCGCGACCTGGAGGGCGAGCGGCTTCAAACGGCCGTCCAGCGGGCGCTGTCCAAACGATCAACCGAATAGAAAGAGCCATTGCCATGAATGCGACAAAATGGTTCGTGATCGGGCTGGGCGTTGTGGCCGCGGCCCGTTTGTCAGCGGCGGAAGCGGCGCGTCCCGACTTGTCGGGCCGGGTCACGCATGACGACGGCACACCGGTCGCCAAGGCGACGGTGTTCGTCTATTCCGCCGGGCCGAAGGAAGGGACCTCGAGCGTTTGTCCCTACTGTTACCCGGATTGCAGCAAGCAGGCGCAGACCGGCGCGGACGGACGGTTCCGGATCGAGTCGCTCGATCCGAAGTTGCGGTTCCGCCTGCTGGTCGTCGCCGGCGGTCATGAAAGCCAATTCGAAACGAAGGTTGATCCGGCCACCGGCGCGAGACAAATCACCTTGAAACCGCTCAGCCAGGAAGCGTTGCACTCCACGAACCGCATCGCCGGCTTGGTGATCGGCGAAGACGGCCAACCGGTGGTGGGCGCCGTGATCGGCCCCCAGGGCGTGCAGCGCGGCAGCGGCACCCAATGGGGCGGCACCGACGAGTTCGTCGATCCGGTGGCCGTGGCGGACGACCAAGGCCGCTTTCTCCTGCTGTGCAAGGCGAACGTCGAGACCGTGTATGCCGAGGTGGAAGGACCAGGCGTGGCCAAACGGTGGGTGGAGTTGAAGCCGGGGCGCGATCATCTGGTCCGCATGAAGGAAGGTGTGGCCGTGGCCGGGCGCATCCAGCGCGATGGGCGGCCGGTCCAGGACGCGTTGGTCGGGTTGGTCACGTCGGACCGCCTCTGCGGGAACTACCTGCGCTACGACGCCATTGGCACTGATAAGGACGGGCGGTTCGCGTTGCCGAACGTGACGCCGGAGCGCGAATTCGTCGTGTATGTCACGATGGACTCCCTGCGCGGCCACGGCGCCGTGGCACCCCAGAAGTTCACGACCGGCCGGAGCGGGACGACCACCAATCTCGGCGTCCTGGCCGTGCAACCCGCGCACCGAATCGCCGGCCGCGTGGTGTTGTCCGACGGCAAGCCGGTGCCGCCGGGCACGCGGCTGTCCCTCGGCCGCGAGGAGGCCTGGGACCACGCGGAGGCGTTGTTGGACGCGGAGGGCCGCTTCGAGTTTCAAGGCGTGCCGGCGGAGTCGGTTTCGCTCAGCGTGCGGATCAAGGGCTACAAGTTCTCCCAGCGCAATCCGAGTCTGGACTGGCTCAACGGCGGCATCCTCGGCCGGGTGGACCGCGATCTCACCGATCTGACCCTGCTGCTGGAGCCGGGTGAGTGGCGTTACAACGGGGACGAAGGCGAACCTCCCGGTGGCGGAGAGGTTCAGCCGCGCGACAAGCCGCTCGCCAGCGCGAAACTCTGAGCCGCGAACGCGACGTGCCGGGGGACGAAGGACGAGGCGGGCACGAAAGCCCTCGCGCGGCCAGCCGCTGATCGCCAGCCAGCATGAGACGGCGCGGCTTCTCGCGCGTTTCCACTTGCCGGCCTGCCCGGCCTCCGATTGCATGAGTGACCCGCGGCGGAGACGCGCGTGCAGGCCGGCGTCGGTGGCGCGGCGGGACTGGAACCGATGGGCCGGAAAGAAATCGTCGCGATCGCTATCTTCACCGTCACCTACCTGCTGATCAGCGGGCGGCGGTTGAAGGTGTTGCCGCTTAACCGGCCCGCCGCCGCGCTGCTCGGCACGGTGCTTATGGTGGCCGGCGGCGTGATGACCCCGGAGCAGGTTTACCGCGCGGTGGATTACGACACGCTGGTGCTCCTCCTCGGCATGAGCCTGATCTCGGCGTATCTGTATCTGGCCGGATTCTTCGACTGGACGGCCGACTGGGTGCTTAAGACTGCCAAGACGCCGCAGCGCTTGTTGCTCTACCTGAGCCTGACCTCCGGCGTTCTTTCCGCGTTGCTCGTCAACGACACGATTTGCTTCATGCTCACGCCGCTGGTGGTGGCGGTCGTCGTGCGGGGGCGCTTGCCGCTCTTGCCTTACCTGCTCGCGCTGGCGATGAGCGCCAACCTCGGCAGCGTGGCCACGCTCGTCGGCAATCCGCAAAACATGATCATCGGCCACCTGTCCCAACTGCGCTTCCTCCACTTCTCGGCCTCACTCCTGCCGGTGGCCGCCGCCGGGCTGGCCATCCAGATGGGCATCTTGCGTTTTGGATTCCGCCACGTCCTGCGCGCGGCGTCCCTCCAGGCCGCGGAGGCGGCCCCGCGCCCGCTCGACCGCCGGCTGCTGGGGCTGACATTGGGAGTCCTGGCGCTGGTGTTCGCGGGATTCCTCGCCGGACTCAACCTGTCCTGGACCGCGCTGAGCGGCGCGGCGCTGGTGATGGTCCTGGCCCGGCGCGACACCCACCAAGTGCTCAAGTTGGTGGACTGGCATCTCCTGCTGTTCTTCGCCGGCCTGTTCGTCGTCGTCGAGGGCCTGAACAGCACGGGTCTCCCCAACCAGATTTACGCCCGGTTGCGCGGACTCTTCGGCGTGACGGCGGGCGCGCAGGCCTGGAATCTCGCGTGGTTCTCCATGCTTGGCTCGAACGTCTTCTCCAACGTCCCGTTCGTGCTGGTCGCCGGCAAATGGATTCCCGGCTTTGCGAATCCGGCGTTGATGTGGAAGGTCATGGCGCTGGCGACGACCTTCGCCGGCAATCTGACGATTCTCGGTTCGGTGGCCAACATCATCGTCGTCGAGTCCGCGCGTGGCCACGTCGAAGTCGGCTTCTGGGACTACGCCCAATTCGGCATCCCGGTCACGATCCTGACGACGGTGGTGGGGATGGTCATTCTATTGCTGGTCGGTTGAAGAAGGCGAACGCTGAACAATCGCGCACCCGGGCTCACCTCGATGTTGGACGTTCGAGGTTCAGCGGTCGACGTCCGCCCCGCGTTCCCTCATAACGCCGCCGTGAGCGCCGCCGCCAATTCCCCGGCCGTCAGCACAATCGGATTCCCCTTCATGCTGCTGGCCTTCGCGGCCCCGGCCACCAGATCGCCGACGTGCTCCGGTCCGATCCCGTAGCGGCGCAGCTTCGGGATTCCCAGTCCCGCCACCAGTTCGCTCACCCAGCGCCGGCCGTCATCTGTGGATGCGTCGGGCTTCCCCGTGAGGCATCGCGCTACCGTCTCGTAACGCGCCAGCGCCTCGCCGCCCGAGGCCCGCGACCGCAGCGCCGCCAGGTTTGCCGCCATCACGTGGGGCAGCAAGGCCGCGCACACGGCGCCGTGCGGTGCGTCGAATCGTCCGCCGATCGGCGCCGCGAAGCCATGCACCGCCCCGAGGCCCGCGTTGGCCAGCGCCAAGCCGCTCAACAGACTCGCCAGGGCCATCGCCTCGCGCGCCTCGGCATGGCTCCCGTCTTGCCAGGCCACGCGCAACGCCCAAGCGACGTGCCGCATCCCTTCCACGCACAGGGCATCGGTGACCGGGTTGGCGCGGCACGAGACGTAGGGCTCGATCAATTGCGTGAGCGCGTCCAGACCGGTGCTGGCGGTGAGGGCGGGCGGCAGTGCTAACGTCAACTCCGGGTCCACCAGCGCCAGGCGCGGCAGCAGCAGCGGACTGCGCAGGCTGACTTTGACCTGGTGCGCCGGCGAGGCGAGCACGGCGTTGCGCGTCACCTCGGCGCCCGTGCCGGCCGTCGTGGGGATGGCGAGGCAGGGAGCGGCCGGCTGCGTGAGCGTCTGCCCGCACCCGATCACCTCCAGGTAGTCGAGCAACTCGCCGTCGTTCGTGAGCATCGCCGCGATGGCCTTGGCGGCGTCGAGCGCGCCGCCCCCGCCCAGACCGATGACGAACTGGCAGTCCGCCTTCCGCGCCGCGAGCCTTCCTTGGGTCACTTGGGCCAGCGTCGGTTCTCCTTCGACGGCAAACGGCGTGGGTGCGATGGACTCGGCGCGAAGCAAATCGAGCAGGACTTCCGCCCGGCGCGAATTGCGTCCGGTGACGACGAGCGCGCGTTCCCCGAATCCGCGCGCCAGGCCGCCGATTTCCCTCAGCGCGCCCGGGCCGAAAATGATTTTCGTGGCCGTGGCGAATTCGAAGCGCATGTCAGTCGTTCATGGTCGCCGCCGTGCAACTGCGGCTGTTCGTCTCACGCGCCTGGGAGAACCAACATTGCCTGTCCGGTTCCTAGCCCATTTGATTGCTGCGCCTCGCAGAGGCGCGCTCGGGAGCGCGGGGCTGTGACCCGCAGCCATAAAAAATAGCCCACCGGAGAGGCACAGAATCAACGGCGCAACTGCGAGCGCGGCGCT
Organism: bacterium; assembly: GCA_021780115.1. Classification (GTDB taxonomy): domain Bacteria; phylum Verrucomicrobiota; class Verrucomicrobiia; order Limisphaerales; family JAJXZI01; genus JAJXZI01. The sequence goes on from JAJXZI010000007.1 coordinate 10,433, forward strand.
ACCAGCCGGCATCGTGTGGAAACAGGTTTGAAAACTTCACGCTGCCGCGCGGCTCGGCCATCATTGGCGCCACGGTGTCGCGCCAGTTCGCGTAATGCGCGGTTGCCTTGTGCGCCGCCGGCGCCTCCGCCGTGCGATACGCCTCGACCAGCACAAAGCGGGTTGGATCGTCGGCCTGCTGCACGACGTCGAACCGTGCGATACCCGGCTCGCGGACACTCTCCCGCGCGTTCGCCACCGTCGCCGCCGTGAACGCCGCGACGCACTCCGGTTTCACGTGAACCTGCACAAGGACGACCAGCATAGTGTTGCCTTCGGATAATGGGTTGGCGGGAAGATAGGCGCTGGGACCGGTGGGGGAAATTCAAAAGGAACCTCGAATGTCCAACGCCGAAGCGTGGCCTTTGGATTCCATGGGGTGTCGGATGTTCGAGGTTGCCGTTTCGTGGCTCCCGGCGGTGTCCAGATGCCCTAGAGATGAGAAAAATCAGAAAAACGGCTTGACAAAATCGAGCGACCTGTTTGAAACGCACCCGGTTGGTTGAGTCGGTTAGCGTGCTAGGGTTGTGGGTATTCACGAATATGTGACGGTCGCCACGACGATCTCACCGGAACCGGTGACTTCGCCCCTTCGCCGATTTGCCCGGCGGCTGAACCACGCCCTCCCTTCTCTGGGTGGCGGGCGCCCTCGAACCCGCTGCCGCTTCGGCCGATCCCGCTTCCACCGGCCCCATTCCCGCCGCGGCGCTCCTTGGTTTCGCTTGGGCCGACTTCCATCCCGCTTCGGCCAGACGCCACCGGGCGGGAGCGGCGTTCCGTCCCGCGGGAGCGCGGTCCAACCTTCCTCCAGCCGGATTCGGTCCCGCTTCAGCATCATCCATTCCGGATTCCACCGGATGCATGCATGAACGCGGTTCCCGGAGATTCTGGCCGCAGAGCTTGGACGTTGTCCGGGGCCGCCGCCGCAGAGGACGCCCTCACGATCCGGGCTTCAACGACCACGAGGGGATTCCTCCTGCGCCAATCGGGACGGGAGCTGGCGCGGGGTGAGAATCTCAATGCCAAAGGGCTTCTGCAAAACCAGCAGGTCTTTGTCTTTGGACACGATGACCTCCCCCTTGCTGGCCAACGCGCATGACAACATCGGATCATCATCGGGGTCGCGGCTGCGCGGCTTGCCCAACGGGGCCGGCTCAAACACCTTTGCCTTCCGCTCGATCCACTTCAGCCACGGCTCTGGATTCGCCTCCGGTCGTTTCACCCGCACGCGCCGCGCCACCGCGGCATATTCCGCGAAGACTGGCGCCGTCACCGTCAGTTGGAAGCGCCGCTTCGCCCACGCCGCCAGACAGTCCCGCGACTCCCCGGCCCAGAAAATGGCCGAGACGACGACGCTCGTGTCGAGCACGACCGTCATCGGCCGACACGTCGCTTCCCGGCCCGATACTCAGCGATCACCTGCTCGACCATCGCCTCTTCCTCGGCAGTTTGCTGGCGGAGCAAGGATCCTGCGGCCGCAATGACCTCCTTCAATTCGTCCTCCGTCGGTTCCGGGATGGGGGTGACGTAGAGTCCCTCGCCCACCTCGGTCACGCGCAAGGCCATGCCCGGCTTGATCTGTTTGCGCTCACACAAATCCTTGGGCAACGCCAATTGGCCTTGGGCCGTCACGCTGATCGTCGTCGTCATGCGGCTAACCTGAACCGGCCCGCCGCCGGGGTCAAGGCCGCGCCGCGCGGGTCTGTCTCGGGGGGTGCATCTTGACACTGTTCTTAATTTAGCTGCCAGACTTGGGACCAGTCATGGTTGCGGCGGGCGACTTCGAGCGCCATGAGACGGCGGCGACCGG
>JAJXZI010000335.1 GCA_021780115.1 bacterium
TTCGTCACTATTTGTTCGGGACTGGGTCGTGTTCGTTTCATGGGTCATCAGTGTTCCTGACAGCGCTCCGCGCCGCCAGCAACTCTCATAACTCATGGCTCAGTTTAGGGGGAGCTTTCCACGGCGATGGCGTTGCTCACGCCGAGGAATGGCTGACAACCAAGCAACAGGCCTTGCCCCGGTTTGGGGCCCCTGAGGGCGGGGATTCTTCCGCGTGCGGCTTGCCTCGGGCAATGGAACCCGCTTGTCAGCGCATGGTCCCTGCAGCCGTCGGCTGGCCGGGGATGTATATGCTCGCGCAACCCGGCAGCGTTGGGATCAGGCGGTCGCACGCGAAACACCACAGGTCCCAGTGGCCGTCGATATAATTGCGGTTGTCAGGCAGCGGGCAGGCTTGCGCGTAGAGATACCACTTGTCGGCGATCTGATAGAACGCAGGCGTGGCGACATGGTAGAGCGTGTCGTCGCGATACAGGCCCTCCCACTTCGTTTGCAGCAACGTATTGACATCAAGCTGTGCCCAGCCGGTGGCGGGATGTTGGCTCACCGCGATGACGGGACGCCAGCGTTTGCCGGCCGAGACCCCGACTTCGATGGAGAGCAAATAGGTGCCGCCGATTTTGAAGACTTGATGCCATTCGTAGTACGCGCCGGCCAGGGATTGGAAAATCTGGCCCATGCCGCGCGGGTCCTTTTCGTTGAAGTGGCGTGTCCACGCTTTTCCGTCGCGCGAAGTTGCCAGCCGGAGACCGGGAAGGACGCCGTCCTTGCCGCGATAGGAGTAATACATGAACCAGTCCCAGTGCTGCTCCTTCGCCTCCCATTCGCGCAACACCGCCGCCTGCGAGGCCATCTGCTCGAAATACGGCGCTGCCGGATCGGGCGCGAGTACCGGTTGAGCGCCCACGCGCTGGATGGCGGCGGGCGTAACGCTGGAATATCCGTCGGCCCCGGCCGGGCAGATGGCCAGTCCGATGCGGTCCTGAACCGAGGCGGTGGTGCCGGAATAGTAGAGGTAGTAAGCGTCTTCCTCCGCGAGGTAGAGCACAGCGTCGAGCCGGATGCTCCCGGAGTCCCAGCCCTGTTTCCCGGGGCTGAACACCGGGTTATGCTCGTCCTGATGCCAGGTGAACGGGTCGGACTTGAGCGCCCACGCCTTGCCGATGAAACAGAGATTGCGGTTCGTCGTGGGCACGCCCGAATAAAACATCACGAGACGTGTCGGATCCTTCGGGTTGGGCAGAATGCATGGCTCCTGCACCTGCTGCGACTCCCACGCCGCGGTCGTGCGGTTGATGATGACTTCTCCGCGGATTGGACTGACTGGAATGGCCGCGTTGGAGGCGAGGACGCGGTTGCCCAAGCCAGACAACAGTAGTAGGGCCGCGAGCAGGAAGAGGGCTGATCTCATCGGATGCGGCCGGTCTTCATTCGGTTTGCCTGTAGCCACTTGGCAAGCGCCCGGTGGTCTCATCCCGCTTTCGCTAAGTCGAGGAACACGATGCTCGATGGATTGCCGACTGGGGTGTAGTGGCCAGTGAAGACCAACCGGCCGGTGTCGCGATCCACGCGGAACAGCGTGACGTTGTCGCCCCGCTGGTTGCAGGAATAGAGGAACTGGCCGGTGGGGTCGAAGTTGAAGCTCCGGGGATAGTTGCCACGGGTCCATTCCTCGCCGACGAAAATCAGCTCCCCCGTATTGCCGACCGCGAATATCCCAATGCTGTCATGCAAACGGTTGCCGGCATAGACAAACCGACCGTCGCCAGAAACCAGGATCTCCGAGCCGAAGTTACTGCCGGCGAAACCAGGCGGCAGGCTGGAGAGGGTTTGGCGCGCGGCCAGCCGCCCTTTCGCGGCATCGTAATCGAACAGGACTATGTTCGACGCTTCCTCCTGGAGGGAGTAGCACCAGTGCCCGTTGGGGTGAAAGCAGAAATGGCGCGGCCCATCGCCCGGCGGCAGCGAGACTACAGGGGGATCGTTGGGTGTGAGAACTCCGCTGCGCTCATCGAACTTCCAGACGAAAATCCGATCCAATCCCAGATCGACGTGCAACACGAAACGCCCCGACGGATCCGCCTGAATCATGTGCGCATGTGTTCGGTCGTGTCCACTGAACGCGAAGCTCCCTGGCGGGGCGTTCGTGGCTTTTCTCGGTCCCACCGTGCCGCCGTCCTGCTTGATCTCCGTGGCGGCCCCCAGTCGGCCATCCGGCAGGATCGGCAGAACCGCCACGGAGCCGCCCTGGTAGTTGGCCACCAGCACGAACCTGCCGGACGAATGAATGCTCACATAGGTGGGACCCGCACCACCGGAACGGACCGTGGTGAGCAGGGTCAACTGCCCGTCAGCCCGGTTGATCGCAAAAGCGCTGACCGTGCCTTCCTTGTCTTCGCCCACCCGGTCCGTCTCATTGGCGGAATACAGGCGAGTGCCGGCAGCGTTCAATGCCAGGCAACTCGGGCTCGTTCCCAATTCATACACCCCGCTGGGTGTCATGGCCCCGGTGGCGCGATCGACCTGATACAGGTGGATGCCCCGACCATTGCCCGGCGGCAAATCCACCTGCGTCGGCAGCACATCGCGGAGCGGCGAGCTGAAGGTGCCCACATAGGCCATCAGCGGAGCCTCCGCTGCGGCCGACTGCGCCTTGAGCACTCCCGCCAAGAACGGAGCACTTCCTGCGAGCGCGGCGGCGGCTTTCAGAAACGAACGCCGGGAAACTCCCGGCGAAGTGGGATGGACAGAAGATTGCATGGTCGCTCGCAAATCGTCGGGTTTTCGCCAAACGCCGCACCCGCTGTCGCGCACCGGTGCGCTAAGCGAGCGCGTCCCGGCAGTACTTGATGGCGCGGGCAATTTCGGTCATGCGATCCGAACCGGGGGGAATCTTGTACTCAAACTCGATCGTGCCCTGGATGTTCCAGTGATTATCCCGGATCAAGCGCAGCACTTCCGCGATCGGAGTGTCGCCTTCGCCGAACGGCACGTTGGGCCCGTTGTGCCGTTTCCGGTCCTTCAGATGCACGTGCGTCACTCGGTCGTGATATTCTTTGATGACCGGGATTGGGGAAACATTGTTGCCGGCAACGAAGTGCCCGAT
>JAJXZI010000267.1 GCA_021780115.1 bacterium
GGCCAAGACCGGGACGATCCGCCGGTTAACTCGTGGGCTGTATGATTATCCGAAACAGCATCCGACCTACGGCGTGATGTTCCCAAGCCCGGAGGTCGTGGCAAAGGCGTTGGCGGGAAAAGACGCGACCCGATTCCAGCCGTCCGGAGCTTACGCAGCGAACTTGCTTGGCCTGTCCGATCAAGTGCCGGCGAAAATTGTTTTTCTGACCGATGGCCGGGCGAAGCGTGTGAAAATCGGCCGTCAAGAAATCGTCCTCAAGCGAACGTCTCCACGCAACATGGCGACCGCCGGAAGATTGAGCGGATTAGTCATCCAAGCGCTGCGCCACATGGGGAAGAAGCGTGTGGATGACAAAGCCATCTCGCGAATGAAACAGAAGCTCGTGGACGCGGATGCCAAGCCCTTGCTCAAAGACTTGACCTACGCTCCGGCGTGGATCGGTGACATCATGCGGCGACTGGCGGAGAAATTCTGAGCATGGACGCGTTTGCACTATCCAGTGTTGAAGACCGTCGCCTAGCTTTCGAGCAGGCAGCGGCAGCGCGTCAATTGAGTCCCCAGATTGTCGAGAAGGACTTCTGGGTTTGCTGGACGCTGAAACAGTTGTTCGCGCTGCCGACGATCGGGGAGCACTTGATTTTCAAGGGTGGCACTTCGCTGTCGAAGATATTCAAGGTCATTGAACGGTTCTCGGAGGACATTGACGTTTCGATTGACCGTGGCTTCCTGGGATTCGGCGGCGACAACGAACCGGAGGCCGGGCGCAGCAACAAGGAGAAGCAGCGGCGAATTGATGCCCTGCGGGTCGCTTGCCAGCAGAAAATTGCGAACGAACTGCAACCAGCGCTGGATGCAGTCATCAAATCGAAAGTTCGCAGCGGCGAGAAGTGGTCGCTGCGCACCGATGCAACTGACCCGGACGGGCAGACATTGCTGTTCGATTATCCCTCGGCGTGGCCTGCGGCCGGGGTTGTCTACGTTCGACAGACCGTGAAGATCGAAATGGGCGCGAGAGCGGACCATTGGCCGTGTGAAGCGAAGCCGATAACGCCCTACGTCACCGAGGAATTTCCGCAAGCGTTTCGGGAGAAAAGCTGCACAGTGAAGGTGTTGTCCGTTGAACGGACGTTTTGGGAAAAGGCGACTATCCTGCACGCGGAGTTTCATCGTCCGGCGGACAAGGCGATGCCGGACCGGTTCTCGCGGCACTACTGCGACTTGTACGAGATGATTCGCAAGGGTGTTGCTACTTCAGCGGCCCAACGGCTGGATTTGCTGGAACGAGTTGTGCAACACAAGAGCCTGTTTTTCAAATCGTCGTGGGCCAAATACGGCGAGGCAGCCGAAGGTACGCTCAAGATTTCTCCACCAGAACACCGCGTTGGCGCGCTGCGCGAAGATTATGCGCGGATGCAAGAAATGTTCTTCGGCGAACCGCCTGAATTCAACGCCATGATGAGAGCGCTGAAAGAGTGGGAAGCCCAGTTCAATCGCAGTTAGTCTGCCCTGCTGGGCAGGATGTACAGGGAGGGTTCAACCAGCGCCGAACCTTCTTTGACAAATCAGGGGGTGTGTTTCACACCTTTGCTTCTTTCCGATCCGGCAGGCAACGGATTCTCGTGGTTTGAGTCCTGCGGGGATTTGCCTTGGCCAGCTTCCGAAAAGAGATTGCCAACTGGCAGAGCCGCGCGTTGGCGCGGATCGGTGTAATGGCTGGCGGTCATTTGAATCGTCGAGTGTCGCAATTGCGCGCTGCCGGCAAAGATGCCGTTTTGTTTCACGATGGCGTCGCCGAAGAGTTTCCGCAGTTCGTGGACTTTTTTCCTGGCGGAAATGCCGTTGTCCTCCAGCCAGTCGAGCAAGATTCGCCAGTGCGGTTCACAGCGATACCGCTGGTAAATGACTGGTTTCCATCCGCGGGTTGAATTGACAACGAAAGATTCCGAGTCCTCATTCTTGAAGCTCAACAATTCCTTCATGAGCGAAGGATCAACATAAACCGTCCCGCCCGAACCGTGTTTGGGTTCAATGAATTCGTTGGCTTCAATGCGAATCGAATTGTCCTCCGGGTTCAACTGCGTCCAGAGACAGACATCCGCCTCGGCTCGGCGAAGCCCGGCACAAAGGCACAACAAGAAAAGCTTGTAGGCTTCGGGATGTTCCGAGCGAAGCTCATTGCGAGCGTTTGTGACGAGCTTTTCGTAAGTGACACCGGGTGGAGTTTGGAACTTCATTGATCCCACCCGCTCGAAGTCCACGGTGTCGAACCAATACGCCTCCCGTTCCCCGAGTTGGCCGTCAGGCACCTTGAACCTGGGCACTTTTACCATGAAGTTTGGCTTGTTGATGATTTGCGAACTGAAGAGGCTCTTGCAGTGGCGCAACGCACTGTTGAAAGAACGATTCACTTCAAGCTTCCGGCGCGGGTCACTGCCCGCACGCCGCAAATAGGCAATCTTCCAATCGGCGACGGCGGCAGGCGTGATGACTGAAAGAGGAATGGCATCCACTCTTTCCCGCCAACTGGTCAGGCCGCCACCGTAATAATTGTACCGTGACGCATCGGTCTTCACCCCCTGAATGTGCGCCGCTAACATTCGGAAGTATTGGGCATAGCGGCGGAATGTCTTGGTCTTGAGGTTCGATGTTCTCTCGACCTCCGCAATGAATTCTCCCACGGTCGGGCCGACTTCGCTGCGCACGGTTTCGACAGCAGACTTCGGGGCGAGTTCCGCCAGAGTCGCAGCCCAACCTTTGGCGACGAGTGACAGGTAGATGTCACGCGCTTTTAATGCGGCTTCTTCCTTCAGTGCGGTACCCAGTGCCAGCCGCTTTCTGATTCCTCCAAACTTCATCCGAACCGAGTACTCGGGCACTTCCAAAGTCTTCCCTTCGTACTCGTAGGTCCTCCGTTCGACACGTGCCCGCCAGAAAGCGACGTGGGTCTTGGGGATGAAACGAGGGCGAGCCGTTTCTTCACGACTACGCGATTCGGTTCCTACGCTGCTTGCGTCGTCGGGGCAAACTTGGGCAATTTTCGCCGCATTCATGCTCTCAAGACTTACGAGCCGAGAGCATGCAACCTATGGCGACTGCTTTGGTGTAGCTGGCACACAACCTGTCATTGTTCGCAGTCGGGGTCGCAAATGGCCCTGACAAGAATCAGAATGTGACAGGCAACGTGGGCAGGAGATGAACAGCGTCGCGTTTGGGTTTTGGCTGCGAACGTCTCCAGTTTTCTGGGCCACTTCTGGGCCACTTTTTCGGTCGTGGTCGGTTGTGACGAGTTGCAGCCCAAGAACGCGGCGGCTTCAAGAATCGTTAAAAACCATTGATAACACTGGTGTTATAGCAATCCGTTGCAACTGAGGACAACTGCTGAAAACTCCTTGTCCCCCCCGGCTTTCAACTCATAATCGCTTGGTCGCTGGTTCGAGTCCTGTCGCGGGCACCATCCTTCGGAATTTGACCCCGTGTGACTTGCACGGACAGGAAGTGATATTCCCCCTGTATTTGCAGGCTCATTCGCGCTTCATCCCCCAGCCATCACCGGGACAAACGCGGACCGCTTTCACCAGCCGGGGTCCCCGATTGTGTGCCTCTTTGTGTCCCGCTTTCCACGCCGTTCTTCTTTGTTTGCTCGCCTTGCGCGCGTTTCCCTGCGAGCATGGTCGCCGTCGACGCCGTCGCCTCGCTCCGGGACGAACGGCGCGGTCCACGGCCTCACCGCAACTGTATGGCACGCGACAAAGTCTTTATCAGTTACTGCCACGCCGATCGGGCGTTGATGGGCGAGTTGAAAACCATGCTCGCGCCCGTCTTGAACCAGGGCCAGGTGGTCCTCTGGGACGACACCCAGATCCAGCCCGGCGCGAAGTGGCGCGAGGAAATCCAGGCGGGCCTGGACGCGGCCCGCGTAGGGGTCCTGCTCGTCAGCGATAACTTTCTCTCGTCCGGCTTCATCACCAACCAGGAAGTGCCGCAGTTGCTCCAGGCGGCGGAGCAGGACGGCGCGACCTTGTTCTGGATTTGCCTCAGCCCCTGTCTCTGGCAGCACTCGCCGGTCGCGCGGTACCAGGCCGCCAACACGCCCGACAAGCCGCTCGATCAAATCCCGAAGGCCAAGCGCAAGGCCGCCTGGCAGGCCATTTGCCTCAAGCTCCTCCAAGTCGCCCACGCCCCGGCCGCAGCACCCCCGCCGGAGCCGAAGCCCGCCGCCCGGCCTGTCGCCGAGCCGAAGGCCGAAGCCACCTCCGCCGTGAGGGCGGAGCCGAAGCCGCCAGCCACGCCAGCGCCGCCGACAGAGAAGCCGCCGCGCACGCCGCCGCTCCTCCGCCCGGCGCAGCGCGTTTCCGCACCGCCCGACGAACCGGCCCCGCGCTCCGTCTCGACCTCGCAGCCGGAGTCGTTTCTCCCGCCCCAACCCGCCCCCTTCAACCCGATTGGCCGCTGGCGCGTGGAGGTGATGGCGCTGGTCCACTCGACGATGACCGTTGACTTCTACCCGAACGCCGCCTGCCAAGGCTCCCAGGTGGTCCCTTACCTCGGTTCGCTGCCCTTCCAGGGTGGTTGGGGCTATGACCTTTCTTCGCGGACGCTGACCATCCAGGGCATGGTCCAATACACGCCGTTCCTGCTGGTGATCGTCATCCAGGGCGGCCAGGGCGCCAACTACACCGGCCTGGGGATGGACGGCATCACCTACCAGTTCACGCGCCTGGGTTGAAGCGGCGGACGCCGCCCGGGGTGAGAGCGGCCGCGGTGGATCAGTACCCTTGTTTCGCCAGCCAATAGACCACCACCATCAGACCGGCGCAGGCCAGCGACATCCACAGCACGCTGCCGACCACGTAGGAAGCCACGATCATCAACACACCCGCCACCAACGGGAAGATCGCCTGCTGCCGCTTGCCGTAGATGCAGTAGCCGACGCCGATGGAACCCCACACCAGCGAGGCGAACAGGAGATTGGAGTCCAACAGGTTCACGGGGGGCCTCGAAACCGGGGCGACAGGGCGCCTCTCAAGTCCGGTGCGTGCAGCGTCATCTCTGCGCAATATGGCGGAAGTCGAGGCTGGTAGCCAGCGGGTTGACCTCCGCTCCGGGGAAAAGACTTTCCGGCCAGCGGCGGCGCGGTAGAGTCCGCGCATGAAAATGACCGCGCGCTTCCTCCTCTCGCTTGCCCTCCTCGTGGGCGTCTTTTCCGGCACGGTCCGGTCCGAGACCGATTTCAAGCGGACGGAGGACGTGATATACGGCCGCAAGTTCGGCACGGCGCTCACGCTGGACGTGTTCCAGCCCGCCCGGCCCAACGGCGTGGGGGTGATTTTCGTGGTCAGCGGCGGCTGGTTTTCGAGCCACGATTCGATCAACGTGGGGTGGCTGCGGCCGTTTCTGGCGCGGGGCGACACCTGCTTCGCGGTGGTCCACGGCTCGCAGCCGAAGTTCCAGATTCCGGAGGCGATGCAGGATCTGCAACGCTCGATCCGATTCATCCGCTACCATGCGGCCGACTATGGCGTGGACCCGCACAAGTTCGGCATCACCGGCGGCAGCGCCGGCGGACACCTGTCACTGATCATCGGCACGCAAGGCGGACCGGGCAAACCCGACGCGAAGGACCCCGTGGACCGCGAGAGCAGCGCCGTGCAGGCCGTGGCGTGCCTCTTCCCGCCGACGGATTTCCTGAATTACGGCAAGGAAGGGGAAGACGGCGTGGGCTTCGGCATCCTCAAAGGTTTCAAAGCCGCGTTCGGTCCGCGTTCGGACACGGCCGAAGGCCGGCGCGAGTTGGGGCGGGAAATCTCGCCGATCTACTTCATCACCGCGCACCTGCCCCCGACGTTGATCATCCACGGCGACGCGGACCCGCTGGTGCCGATCCAACAATCCGAGTTGTTCGTGCAGAAGGCGAAGGAGGCGGGCGCCACCGCCAAGCTGGTGGTGCGCGCCGGCCAGGGCCACGGCTGGAAAGACCTGACGCCGGACCTGGAATTGTGCGCCGATTGGTTTGACGAATACCTGCGCGGGATCAAGAAGTAGCAGGCCGCTCACCGGGCCTCGGATCGGACCATCCGCACGCCAAACACACCGCCGGCCGTGCTGTCGGCGTGGGCCTGGAACTTGACGGTGACGCGCTGCTTGCCGTGAACCACGTTCTCCGGCAGCGGGTAAATCTCGTCGTAGAACTGGCCGGGCTTGTTGTTGTCGAGCCGCTGCGTGGCGATTTTCTCCCCGTCCACCAGCACGTCGAAGACGCGCCCCCCGTCACTGCCCCAGTAGGTGACGGCCAGGCTCAGCGGCTGGTCCGACCGGACCTTCAGTTCGTAGCTGAACCACCCGCCGTCCGGGGCGTGACGCCATTTCCGGCCGCCGAGATCGCCGGCCTGCGTGTTCTCGCCCTTCAGCGCGTGGTCGCGTTCGTTCTGCTCCTCGCCAGGATTGACCAGGTCCACGGTGCGCGCCTCCAGGGCCTTTTGCTGGGCCAATGTCGCGGCGAACTCCGCCTCCTTCGCCTGCCATTGCGTCGGCGTGAAAACGTCCCAATACACGACATAGTGGCGGTCGCCCTGCATTTTGTAGAATGGTTCCAGCGTCACGCCGTCATGGTTCTTCACACCCGGAATCCGGAACACTTGCGCCGGGCCGGAAAAGGTGTTCGGCCGGCCGCGCACCGGTTTGAGGCGGCGGAGGAATTGTTCCTCGTCCGCGACGATGGCGGGATACGGTTTCGCCGCATCGATCTGGGCGCAGAGCACCAGCGGGCCGTTCAGGAGGGCGAGCCGGTTCGGGTTGTCGCGAAAGGACTCCGTGCGGAGCGCGAACGGCGTGGCGATGTCCACCGTGTCGCCGCTCTGCCAGGTCCGGTTCACCACGGCATAGCTGCCGGGACCGCTGTGGACGACGCTCTGCTTCCGCCCGTTCACCTGGATGACGAAGCCGCGCGTCGCCCAGAACGGATGCCGGATGCGGAGGCTCAATTCCACGGGCCGCGCGCAGGTGAAGACGAGCCGGCTGCGGGCCGCGTCCGGATAGCGGGTTTCCTGCCGCAGGGTGACGCCGGTTTCCTTCCAATGGAGTTCCGACGCGATGAACAGGTTGACGTACAGCGTCCGGGCGCCGTCGTGGAAATAAATGCTGTCGCCGTATTTCGCGTGGTTCTCGACGCCGGTGCCGGTGCAGCACCAGAAGGAATCGGTCGGGGTGTTGTAGTTTTTCCGCGCGCCGGACTTGAGCGGCACGTAGTAGCACATCATGCCGGTCTCCGGCTCCTGCGAGGCGAGGATCTGGTTGTAGAGCGCCCGTTCGTAGTAATCGGCGTATTTGGCCTGCGGATCCCAGCAGAACAGGTGGCGCGTCAGCTTGAGCATGTTATAGACGTTGCAGGTCTCCGTCGTGTTCGGCCCGAGGGCGCGGGACAGGGTTTCCTTGGGCGTGAACATCTCGCCGTCGCTGTTCCCGCCGGTGACGTAGGACCGCTCCTGGACGACGGTGTTCCAGAAGAACGTGGCGGCGGTGTGGAGCGCGGCGTCGCCGGTCAGCTCGTATTCGCGGGCGGCGCCGATGAACTTGGGGAACTGGGTGTTGGCGTGCAAGCCGGTGAGCCGGTCTTCGCGGCGCGACGCCGGATCGAGCACGCGATGGTGGTTGAAGCGAAACGCGATCTCCAGGTACTTCTTCTCGCCGGTGAGGGCGTAGAGATTGGCCAGGGTCTCGTTCATCCCGCCGTGCTCGGTGCCCAGCATGGCCTGCATCTGCTCGTCGGTGAGCCGCGCGTTCCGCGCAATGGCCCAATCGCCGAACTTCTTCGCCACTTCCAGCGCCTGCGGGTTGTCGCCATAGACATACATGTCCTCCAGGCCGGCGAAGATCTTGTGGAGCGTGTAATACGGCGCCCAGACGGGCCGTCGCTGCTCGACGCGGTCAAAGAACGATTCGGGAAAGGCGCTCAGATAACCGTTGCCCAGCTTGGCCTGGCATGCGGCCAGGCCGGCCACGATGGCATCGCCCTTCTCCTTAAGCCGCGCGTCGCCGGTGGCGGCGAACATCAACGCGCAGGCCGACAAGTAGTGCCCGACGAAATGGCCGCGCAACTCGCCCTTCGGCTCTTCCCAGCCGCCGAGCGGCGGGGCGGACGACGGCAGGCCGGCGTTGACGCGGAAGTTGTGGAGCAGCCGGTCCACGTCGAGCGACAGCAGATACGCCTGGTCCAACTCCTGGGCGTGCCGGAACGGGCCGTCGAGGAGGCGGACTTCGCGCAGGTCGAAGGCGCTCGCCTTCATCGGCACGAGATCCGGCACTTTGAGCTTGGGGTTGTCCGTCCAGAGCCCATCGGCGGAGAGGGGGAGCGGCCACGCGCTCGCCAGAGCGAGCCCGAGGGCGAGGTTCCGTGCGGTGATCATCGGCATTGGGATTGTGTTGGCCAACGGTTGTCGGAGGCCGACGGTATCGCCCGGCCGGGACCGAGGCAAGAGCGCCGGCGCGTGATGAACGCTCCGATAGGAAATCAGTCCTTCGCCGCGCTGGGACTGCCCGGCGCGGCGGGCTGCGCCACCGGGGTTGCCTGGCCTTCCTCAAACGTGCAGTCCGCGGTGCCATCGCCCTTGCGGTCGATCCGGATCAGTTTGTCGCCGAGATCGAGGAAGACTTGCAGGCCCGTCGCGAACGAGGTGCCGTTCGCCAGGGACAGGTTCTTGGTGTACGTGTTCATGGCAGTGATTGTCCTCCGGGATCACGGCTTCAAGATTCCGCGCCGGCTCAGGATGCGGCCGAGCTCCTGCCAATCCGCCGGCTGGGCGGCGCGCACGAAATCGGGCCAGCTCTTCCCCCAGCCGCCCTGGACGGCCTCGGCAATCGCCTTTTGTTGCTCGCTCGTTCCGGTCTGGTGCAACTGATTGATCTGCCCCATCGAGTCCATGACCTCCGGCGTGAAGGTCCGGCCCGCGGCCTGGGCGGCGGCCTGGGCTTTCTCCTTGCTGTCCGCGCCGGCGACGTACATGGCGACGGCCGCCGGGCTCATCACGGCGGCGGGGCCGACAGCAAAGTTCTCCGACACATCCATGCCCAGCAGCAGGCTCTCCCACCCGGTATGCATGCGGATGCCGCTGACCACCGCCGGGGTGACGTCGGCGGCGGTGCTGATCTGCGCGTTCGTCACCGCCCGGCCCGGCCCGGTAACGACCGCCGTGGCCGCGTTGGTGTTATGCACCAGTTTGCCGGTCGGGATGGAATAGAACTGACTGCGGATGTAGCCCGCCCGGACCTCGTACAACTGGGTCTGGTGGTTCTCCGCGATGGAGATGCCGATCCCGGTCTCGACGCTCGAGAGAATATTCTCCCGGACGACAGTGCTGCTGCACCCCGCCGTGAGCAGCGCGGCCAGGGCGGCGACCAGGGTGTTCAGGTTCGTTGGTCTCATTTGTTCGCGCTCCTTTCGGTGGTGGCGTGGTCTGAAGTATTGGTGCTGCGGACGCAAGGATCAAAACTCTTCACGGTCACACTCCCTGGCGTGGCTTTGATGGAGACGACCACATTGGAAGCCAGCACCGGATCAATGGCCACCCGGTGCTGCTGCATCCAACCCACGCCCGCCCCGTCCGGCCCGGCCATCGCGCCAAGCACTCGGGCGTCGTACACGTCCACGCCCGGCCGGTTAGTCGTGGTCACGACGCCAAAACCCAGGCCGACGATGAGATGATGCGTGCCGCGCGCGTCGGTCCAGGAACAGCCCGTCTGGGCGAGGACCGAGCAAACCAGACACAGCAGCCAGGGGCGATCGGTCGCCAGGGGAAGACTGCCAGCGCGGCGGCGGGGCGGCGGGGCGGGGACACTTTTCCCGGTTCTTCCACCGTTGTCCAAGGCGCTGCGCCGCTGCGGGCTCATACGGTTGTTTGGTTCCACGATTCTCCCCTGGGAAGCCGGGGCCTCCCGGCGACCGCCACTGCGAGGTTCTGATACACCAAATCATCCGTTGTGCAATGGAAAAGTTTGCGGCGGCGCAGTGGAAAAAGGGAGGGCTGACCGCGCGCCGGCGGGGCGCGCGGGTCAGGCCCGGCCGCCGAGGACCGCCCGCCGAAGCAAATCCAGCGCCTGGTTGGCGGAGACCTGCTTGAAGGTCTCCCGGTCCCACAGGTTGAGATGGTGTTCCGCCACCGTCGCGCGGGCGCTGGCCAGGGCCAGGAAGACCGTGCCGACCGGCTTGGCCGCGGAGCCGCCGCCGGGTCCGGCGATCCCGGTCACGGCGACGGCATAATCGGTTTCGTTCCCCCGCCGCGCGCCCTCGGCCATTTCGCGGGCCACCGCTTCGCTCACGGCGCCGTGCCGGGCCAGGGTTTCGGCGCGCACGCCGAGAAGACGTTCCTTGGCCGCGTTGCTGTAGGTCACCAGCCCGGCCTGGAAGACCGCGGATGCGCCGGGCACGTTGGTGAGGCGATGCGCCAGACAACCCCCGGTGCAGGACTCGGCCAAGGCCAGCGTCTGCCGCCGTTCCGTCAGCAGCCGCACGACCACGGTTTCCAATTCTTCGTCCGCTGCCGTGAAGATGTGTTCGCCCAGCAGGCCGCGCACCGTTTCCTCTGCGGGACGGACGAGCCGTGCCGCCTCCGGCCCGCGCGCCGCCAGCCGCACGTCCACCTGGCCGGGGTGCGCGCAATAACCCAGTTCGAGGCCGGTTGCGACCAGCGGCCGAAGCGGTTCAGCGATGCGCGCCTGCACCAGCGACTCGCCCACGCCGACGGTTCGGAGCGTGCGGGAAACGGAGTCTTCGGCGGGCGGCAGACGCTCGCGCAGGAGCGGCACCACGGTGTCATTGAACATCGGCTGCAGTTCGCGCGGCGGCCCCGGCAGCAGCACCAGCCAGCTCGGGGCGCCGTCGCGGCGGAAGGGGTTGGGCCGCGCCTCGATCGCCAGACCGGGCGCGGTTCCCAGCGGATTCCAGAGCACCCGCGCCCCTTCCGGCACGAGGGCCTGCACCTCGTTTCCCGCTGGCATCGGGCGGTCCCGGAGCGCGAAGAAGCGCTCGATGTGCGCCCGCACGCCGGCGTCCAGGCGCAACGGCCGGCCAAGCAACGCGGCGACTTGCTCCCGCGTGAGGTCGTCGGAGGTGGGTCCCAGCCCGCCGGTGACGAGGATCAGGTCGGCGCGGGCCAGCGCCTCGCGCAACGCCTGCTCGATCTCGGGGCCGGTGTCCGACACGGTGGCTTGGCGCGCGACCCGGTAGCCGAGGTCGGCCAACCGGCAGCCGAGCCATTGCTGATGGGTGTTGGCCGTGCGGCCGAGCAGCAACTCGGTGCCGGTGTTGATGAGTTCGATGAACACAGCGCGGGAATTTCGTTTCCGGCGGCCCGCGGTGGCAAGCCCGGAATGGGACGCGCGGCGCGGATGGCCGCCTTGCGATGATCCCCCGGTAACTCGCCCCCCAGGTCGAGCCTGTCTCAGCCGATTTTGATTTTCTCCCGGATCGTCACCACGTCTTTGCTGCCCTTGGGCATGTGGAAGACGCCAGCGCCGTTGCTCCGCTCCGCCCACAACTCGCCCAGCGCCCGCTTCTCGCGGTTGTCGTCGTTGGACCAGTCCGTTGCGTTCTTGTACTCGACAACGAGAATCCGCCCGCCCGTCAGCAGGCAAACGAAGTCCGGATAGAATTTGTCCGTGGACGTTTGCAGCCAAAAAGAGGTCGTCTCGCGGCCCGGCCCTGGCAGGTTGCGCACCCAAAACTTCACTTCCGCCAGTCCGTCCAGAAACACCGCGCAATCGAATTCCTCGCCGTTGGATTTCAAGTCACCGATCACCGGGAAGTAGTGCTTTTTGAACTTGAATCCACCCTTGTAAAGCTCGCTTGCCGGGTAGGCGTCCGGCGGAAATTGGAATTGCGTTTTGCTGGAAACGACAAGCGGTGTTGCAAACTTTGGCGATAAAAACTCGTCGTAAATTTTCTTCCTTGCTGCCGCCCGGTGCGTGGCAATTTTCCGTTCAACCGCCCGGCTCAATTTGTAACGGTTTGCCGTTAGTTGCTCGAAAGTGATTTTCCGCGCGTTGTCCAGATGCGTCACTAGGCTGGTGATAAACACGCCGGTTTCTTCCGGCGTCAGGTCATGGTGGGAAAAGCTGCGGTCCAGCCAATTGACCAACCGCGCCAGCGGCCAGGCCGAATCCA
>JAJXZI010000105.1:0-7785 GCA_021780115.1 bacterium
CGAATTCGATTTGGTCGAGCCGGGCGCGCGGCAAATCAATGACCGGCAAACCGCGATGCGAATCCGTCGCCGTGTCGCCGTGTCCGGGGAAATGTTTGGCGGTCGCGATGACGTTGCCGCTTTGCAGCGTCCATTTCGCCGCGATGCTCAGCGTCAACGGCGTGCCGCTGGGGTTGAGGCTGCCCCAGTCGAGCTTCACGTTTTTCGCGCCGAGCGTGATCTCCGCGGCCGGCGCGCCGGCCGGGATGCAGTCCAGCGGCACGGATTGGGAATCCAGCTCCAGGATTTCCATGTAGGCGTTGAAATTCATCGGGTCGGGGACGTTCAACTGGATCGCGGCGTCGAGGTGGATTTTGCGCAGCGAATCGCCGTTGAAGGTGGGCGCGCCGCGAATCTTGGCCGAGAGGAACGACCCGCTGGCCAGGCCCTTCACGGCCTGCAACGCGCCGTCCTGCGCGTCGGTGATTTGCGCGGCCAGCCCGTCGCGGATGGCGCCGTTGATCTGGTCAAAGAGCGTGTCCATCAGCTCGTCGAGCACCGCGTTGTCATCGAACAGGAACTGCTTCAGCGTTTGCTGGTAACTGGCCGGCATGGCCGAACCGAGGAAGGCGGTGACGAGCTGCTGTTTGATGGCCTGCTTGGCGGCGTTCGGATCGGCGCTGAAATAGTCGCCCGCCGGCCCGAGCGCGGTGGCCAGCAGGTTGGTCAGGTCGGTGGCGGCGGATTGAACGAACTGCTGCGTCGCGTTGGCGTCGCTGAGCACCTCGCCGAGCGCCTGGTTGAAGTCGCCGGAGGCCGCGGTCAGGCTGGTGTGGACCTGCGCCACCGAGTTGTTGAGGTCCTGCAACTGGCTTTGGATTTCGTCGAGCGTCGGGTTGAGGTTCGTCACCAGGGTGTCGATGGCGTCGTCCCCGAGGTTGGCGACGAAGCCCAGCGCCGGCCCCTGGTCCTGGACGAGTTGTTTGAGGATGGCGCTGACGACGTGGCGGTCGCCGCTCGCCGGGTCTTTGGCGAGGATCTGCAGCAGCACTCCGAGGTCGCGCTGGACGTCGTTCATCGTGCCGTCGAGCTGGCCGATCACCGTGTTGGCCTGGCCGGCGGCCCCGTTCAGGTTGTTCAGGGCGCTGGAGAGCGTGCTGCTGTTGACGACGAAGACCGCGTTGCTCAGGAAATCCGCGAGATTGCCTTGCGGGAAGCCCGCCAACTGCGCGTAAAGCTGGTTCACCACCGGATCCAACGCGGAGTCCAGTACCGGCGTGAAGAAGCTCAGCGCGTCCTCGCGCAGGGTCTGTTGCAGCTCGTTCAGGCCGATGGTGTCGAACGTGGCGCTGAGCGCGCCGCGGACGGCGTTGGAGACGCTGACCAGCGGCCCGTCGATTTCGTTGACCGCGTCGTTCAGGAAATCCAGCGCCTTGATCTGCGGCAACTGGAGCGTCACGTCCTGGGCGAAATCGAAATCGACCTTGCCGGGGGAGATCTCCTTGAGCCGGCTGTTGACGTTGATCACCGGCAGGATCACTTGCGCGTCCTGGAAGCCGGCAAATTCGCGCAGCGCCGGGTTCCACTGGAGCGGGTAATCGAAGAAGGCCACCTCGATCCAATCCCGCTGGGCGCGCGGCCGGTATTGCGTGCTGGGCGAGTTTTCGTAGTCGGCGAAGGCCACGCTTTGCGCCGCCGGCCAGCCGTCGGAGGTCGGATCGAACACCGCCGTGTTGAAGTAGTTGTTCCCGCCGACACTCCAACCCAGGTCCGCCGCCTGGCTGTCCGGCGCGGGCCAGCCGCCCATGATGGCGATCTGCGCAGTGCTCGCCCCGGTGGGCGTGGCGTGCAGGTGGACCTTGATGTCAGTGAAGAACGGCACGCGCAATTTGCCGGCCAGGTTGTAGAAGCCGTTGGGCGGCGCGCCGGCCGTGGCCCAGTTGTTGAAGTAGCCGGCCGCCGCGGTCGAGAGCGGGAAGAGGTCGCCGCCCGGACCTTGCAGCGACAATTGCGCCGGCACCTGGAACCGGGAGTCGGTGCCCGCGACGCCGTCGGCGGGCGTGACCAGATTGCCGTTGGGCTGGAAGCCGAGCGCGGCGTGCAGCATCTGCGGGATGAACGGCAGCGTCGTCTGCACCCCCAACACCAACCAGCGCGGGCCGGTGCCGCACGTGTCGGCGCTGGAGGGTTTGAATTGGATGCTCAGCGGCGTGAAATCGACGTTCCAATAGGCGAGGTGCTTCTTCCCGCTGGTGGCCGGCACGTCCGCCGATTCCAGATCGCCGCGGCACGAGAACGTCATGTCCTCGAACTCCTGCGTAAAGCCGGCCGGCCCGGTCGGCAGCGGCGGAAACGCGATGGCGCCGTCGGTGCGCGATTCCCAGACCTCGCTGTCGAGATACGACAGTCGGTAAGTCGTGAAGGTGAAGTGGTAGCCGTAGAGCGTCAACGTCGTGGGAAATGTCGCCGACTCGTGGATGCCGCTGACGCCGCCGAAACGGACGTAGTATTTGGAGCGGGGCGTGAGCGGATACGGGCCGCTGTCCTGCTGCGTGATGAAGCTGCGGCCCGACGCCGGCGCGCGGAAGTTCAGCCCGGCGTAATTGGCGAAACCAGCGGCGTAACCCGTCATATCGGGACGCTCGACGTAGGCCGGGTTGGTGGCGTCGCCGAAACCGGTGAACAGCAGGCCGGCCGCGCGTTCCGAGGCGTCGAGCGCCGTCTGGTCGCCGCGCAGGAAGGTGCCGGCCATCGCAAACGCGCCGGCCGACACCGTGAAGGCCTGTTGCGCGAAGTTCGCGCCGCTGACGTAGCCCCACGTCAAGTTGGTCGCCGGCACCGAGCCGTAGGCCAGCAGGCCGCCGTCGGGCGTGAAGCCGAGTTGGTTGCCGTTGGCGGTGAACGCCAGCCGCGCCGGGCCGGCCTGGGCGAGGTTGCAGTTGGTCGCCTCGGCGCAGTCGCGGGCATACAGGACCGGTACCGGGCCGCCGACCTGCAGGGCGCTGTTGGACGATACGAGTCCGTCCTGGACCTCGAGCGTGCCGGCGGCGGTCGGAATCTGATTGCCCGGCGCGCTGCCGGCGTACGGGAAGTGCGGCCGCAACTCGGGCGGATTCAAGGCCAGATTTACGGAGATGCGAGCCGTGCCGTTGGCGTCCGCGGTGACGATGAGCTGCCCGCCCGCGGCGGCGGCGTTGCGGAAATAGCCGTCGTTGGAAATCCGGTTGGCGGCGTTCGGCTCTTTCAGCGCCGCCTGGACGCTGGTGAGGATGTCATCTTCCTCCTGGCGCACAAAAACGCCGCCCGTCGGGTTAAGCACGATCTGGCCGCTGTTCACCAGCCAAGTCAACCGCGGCACGGCGAACCAGAACGGCACGGTCTCCTCCACGGCGTAGAACGGGCCGGGCGTGGTGAGCGAGCCGCCTTGCGGCGCCAGGTTCTGGTCGAGCGGCGTGTTCGGGTATTCGAGCGTGGCGAGGGTCAGGCGGTTGGTCGGGCCGAGGCCGACGCTGAAGCCCGTCGGCAAGCGCAGCGCGACGAAGCCGACGGCGCCGCTGGCGGTGAGCGTCAGGCTGGAACGTTGGAAGCAGATGTTTTGCACGCACGCCGCGTCCGGCGACGGGCCGTGCAAGGCGACCGTGGCGCCGTTCTCCAACTTCGTGGTGCCGTCCACAAACAGGGCGACGGGGATCGCGGAACCGTCGCCGTAGGTGTGCCCCGGCGCGCCCGGCAACCAGCCCGCGTCCGCGCTGACGGGCAGGAGCAGATCGAGGTGGTCGTTCGCCACGGTGTTGGTGACGGTGGGCGCGCTGTCGAGGTTGGTGAAATAGGTGAGGAGGGAGCCGGACAGGAGTTGGCTGTTGAAGTGCAGGAGTTGCACCGGGCCGATCGTGTTGGTGTGGTCGATGACCACCGTGCTGCCTTCAGTGTGCGTGAGCGTCA
The DNA here is from genome assembly GCA_021780115.1 of bacterium. GTDB lineage: Bacteria > Verrucomicrobiota > Verrucomicrobiia > Limisphaerales > JAJXZI01 > JAJXZI01. The sequence continues at coordinate 3,922 of JAJXZI010000105.1, forward strand.
CGGCAATCTGGTAGGTCTTGTCCACGGAATCGAGTTGCACCGCTGGGATGAGCGAGAAGTTCGTGGCCACCGCCACCGCTACCGGGAACGGCGGCGAACCGCCGTCGTTGCTCAGGATGCGGACGGGGACGGTGGCCTGCGTGGACTGGAGCGGGACCGGCGTACCGGAGGCGGTGTCGAGCAACTGGAAGTTGAACGTGACGGTGGTGTTGGTCGAGTTGGGCGGCAGGGTGAAGTCGTCGTAGCGCCGCACGGTGGCCGCGACACTGACGGGGAAGCCTCCCTGGCCGGGCGAATTGCTGATGGCCCACGTGCGCCCCAGCGAGGCGGCGTCGAACGTGAGCAGCAGGTTCGGCGACGGATCGGGGCTGACTGTGTTGGTGAAGTCGTAATAGACGCGGGGTCCGACGCTGGCGTTGGTGCCGAAGTAGGTGTAGCTGCCGGTGTCGTGCGGACGCGCATAAACCTTGAGCTGCGTTTGGTAGCCCTGATATGGATCGAGTTGGACCAGCGGTTGCAGCGGCGCGCCGTTGGTGAGGAAGTACGAGCGAATGACCTGGGGCGGGAAGAAGCGGATGAGGGGCAGGGTGTTGGTCTGATAAACGGAGTAACTCGTGTTGGTCTGGCCGTTTTCATCGAGGATGGGCACCGGCGCACCGGCGCCGTCGAGCAGTTGGTAAGCGAGCCGGAAGTCCACCGTCTCGGCCGTCGCGCTGGAGTTGGTGTAGAACATGATCGTCCGGCTCCGGATCGCCTGACGGCCCGCCGGTCCGGTGTCCCCGGCCAGCACGTATCCCGTGTAATTGGTGACGGCGAACGAGTAGATGTCGGATCGGAACTGCGCGCGCAGCCCGCCCGGGCAGGCCAGCAGTCCCGCCAGCGCCAGCCATTGCGCGCCGCGGCGAATGACGTCCGCCGAGAAGACCCAGCGCAGCCAATCCATCAGGCTTGCCCTCCGATCGCGGGTTTGCGTCCGGGCCTGGTCGGCCGCGCTCCCCCGTTTCGCCGCGGCATCGGCTGTCCGCGGAGCGATCCGGTCTTCCGGCGTAATTGACCGCGGCTGGCGGGCCAATGCCTGGAGATTCGGGGAGCCGACGGGTGCAGCCTGGACTCGTCGGTTGGCCGGTGGGTCCACCGGGAAGCTCCCGGCGCCCGGTCAATCAGCGACATTGGAATATTGGCGCACACCTTCGCGTTGCCACCATCCAGCAGTCATGCGGATGATAGACAATGGCGAGGCTAATCTACAATCAAGCGCCGCGCAACCGAAAAAAGGAGGGAAAAAGCCACGAGCGACCGCCGTTGTTGGCCGGCGGCGCCGCGGGGGGAAGAAAGCGCCGTGGTTTGCGGCCCGGTCGCCGCCCAAACGTTACGCCCCCCGCACGCTCCCGACGATTTCGCGCACATCCCGGAGACCGCGCCGCTGCATGAACTCGCGGATGCCGGCGACCACCTGCAAGGCCGTCTGTGGTTCGTAAAAATTGGCCGTGCCCACCGCCACGGCGGTCGCGCCGGCCAGCAGGAACTCGACGGCGTCCGTCGAGTTCTGGATGCCGCCCATCCCGATGATGGGAATCTTCACCGCCTTGGCCGCCTCCCAGACGAGCTTGATCGCGATCGGCTTGATGCACGGGCCGGTAAGGCCACCGGTGACGTTCGCCAGCTTGGGACGGCGCGTCTCGATGTCGATGGCCATCGCTGGAAAACTGTTTGTGATGGACAGCGCGTCGCTGCCGGCGTCCTCCGCCGCTTGGGCGTAGGGCCCGATGTTCGGCACGTTCGGACTCATCTTGGTGATCAACGGGAGGCTCGTCACCCGGCGGCAGGCAGCCACCACCTGCGCGAGCAGTTTAACATCGGTTCCAAATTGCGCGCCGCCTTCTTTGATGTTGGGACAGGAAACATTGAGTTCCAGCGCTCCCACGCCGCCAAGCGCGTCGAAGCGTCGCGCCACTTCGGCGTATTCCTCGACCGTCGTGCCCCAGATGTTGACGATCGTGGGCACCTTCAGTGTTTTGAGGAAGGGCCAGTATTTCTCGATGAACCCATCCACGCCCGGCCCCTGCAGGCCGATGGCGTTGATCAGGCCACTGGCGACCTCGACCGTGCGCGGCGTCGGGTTGCCGCGGACGGGGTTGAGCCGGATGCCCTTCACCGTGACGGCGCCGAGTTGGTTCAGATCGAGCAATTGCGCGTATTCGACGCCGTAGCCAAACGTGCCGGAGGCCACCGTCACCGGATTTTGCATCCGCAGCTTGCCGATCTGAACGGACAGATTCATTGTCGAAAGCCTAACGGTTGAACCATCACGACTCAATTCGCAAACAGGACATCGCTGGACGCAAGCTCCGCAAAGTCCGACGTTCGGTCCGCAGCGGATGCGAGATTTGACACGGGGGCAAGCTGGCGTAGGTTGCGCGGCGTTGCTCTGCTGAAGGCAAATCCATGTCCTCGAGCAGGCGACGGAGAAACCCAACGGTAAAGATCGTGAAAGTGAGGCGTTTACTGCATTCTCGATGTCTCATCGGAGTGGCGGCGTTAACCATTGGCGCGAGCTTGCGCGCCGCGCCGCTGGCTTGGTTCCCCGGACCGGCCTTGTTCGAGCCGGTCAGCGGCGCCGCGACCATCTCCACCTCTAGTTTCGGCAACCTTTTGATTGGCGGCACTTCCCTTTATTCGTTTGAAAGTTTTCCGGAAAGTCTGATCGCTTCGAACAACTTCTGGACCGCGTTGCCGCCGTTGTACAGCGTGAGCATCGCGGCGGGCGCTGTGGCGAATGGGGGAACGATCATGGTGTATGGGGGCACCGACGGCACCAACACGACGAGCGCGGTGATTGGTTACAGTCCTTCCGGCGACACGCCGCAAACCTTGGCTCCCATGAGTGTGCCCCGGTCCTACCTCGGTTATGCTCCCGACCGCAGCGGCAATGCCTATGCCATGGGCGGCTTGGACGACACTGGCCAGGCGCTTTCTTCCGCCGAACGTTTCAACCCAGACTCGGGCACAGCGGGCGCGTGGTCCGCCATCGCCAGTCTCCCAACGGCTCGATACAATTTCCCGGCGGTGTTTGACGGCACGAATCTGATTTACATTTTCGGCGGTTACACCGATACGACCGCCGGCGGCGAAACCGCCGCCGTGCTGCGTTACTCGGTCAGCAATAACACTTGGACCAACCTGGTTTCGATGCCTGTCGCCGTCGCTGGCAGTGCGGCGGCGTACGGAGTGGACGGGAGAATCTATGTCGTCGGCGGTGTTTCCGGCGGAGTCACGACCAACGTGGTTCAGATTTTCGACCCCGCCGCCAATTCCTGGGTGATTTCCACGCCGCTGCCCGAGGGCCTAAGCGCCTCGGCGATGGGCGTGGACAGTCTGGGGCGGCTGGTGGTGATGGGGGGCAAGGACACCAATGGCAATGACGTGAGCGATGTCTGGCGCAGTCAGCGACTTGGCGTGCCGGACAGCGCGCCGGGGTTTGTCTCGTATCCCAGTCTCTCGGGCACTTATCAGGTGCCGTACATTTCCTCCATCAATGCCACCGGCAATCCGCAACCGACTTACCTGCTCGCCCACGGCCCCGCTGGGATGCAAGTGGATCCTTACAGCGGTGCCATTGCCTGGACACCGGAGGGGCTTGATCAGATTGGGTCAATTCCGGTAACCATTCGGGCCACCAACTACGCTGGCTTCGCCGATTGGAATTTCACGATTGCCGTCCCCAACCCGCCGCCAACACCTATCACCAACTTGACGGTTGCGAGTGTGACGGACAATTCGGTCACCTTGTCTTGGTCTCCTGAAAGCCCGGTGGTTGGGCCGGTCACCTACAGTGTTTACCTCCGGCACGTCCTTCATGACCCC
>JAJXZI010000105.1:7795-48420 GCA_021780115.1 bacterium
CAGCGGCGGCACCGTCTGGTATACCCAGATCGGGGGCGATACCATCCGGCCGATGATCACCATCACCGGCCTGCCGCCGGGCTTGGCGCAAGTATATTACGTTGTCGCCACGGGGCCGGGCGGCTCGTCGGGTTACACCGCGGCCGTGCTCGCCACCACCACCGCACCGCAAGGACCACCCCGTTTGTTTGTGACCGGATTGACTTCCACTTCCGTCAGTCTCGGTTGGGATGCTGCGCCCGGCCCGGCCCAGAATCCGCTCTATTCTCCCATCACCACCTACACGATCATGGAAAGAAACACATCCGTCAGTCCGGCGATAAACATCCCGGCCGCCACGAACCTCACCGGGACCAGCGGCACCATTACGGGACTCACGCCCGGCCGCTCGCACCTCTGGTTTGTGTCCGGCGTTGACACGGCTGGAAATGCCTCACCGCTTGCGTTGGTGTATGTCGTTGTCACCAATCCCGTGCCTGTTTCCCCGCGCTTGAGCAACACTGGGCCGTCCGCGAACGGAGCCGTTCAATTCGCCGTGACCGAAGGCGGCTCCATCCTGCAAACGGTGCTGGTCCAAGCCACCACCAACCCGGCGAATCCCGCCTCCTGGGTGCAAATCGGCTCCATACTTCCGACCGCGAGCCCAATCACCTTCACTGACACCAACGCCGCGCAATACCCGGCGCGTTTCTATCGGCTACAGGCGCCGTGACGCGGATTGGGTGGATAACTGGTGGCGACTTGATGCCGGCGCAGGTCGTCGGGGGGCAGGAAATCGGAGAAACTCGGCGCGTCGAATGGGTCAATTCAGTTTGCCGTCTCCCACACGATCCGGCGCGAATCAAACACCGGCCCTTCGGTGCAGGTGCGCTGGTATTCCCAACTTTCGCCGACCTTGACCGGAATCACGCACGTCAGGCAAACGCCGACGCCGCAGCACATATGCTCGTCCATCGAAAGCTCGGCCGGCACGTTGAACTCGTCCGCGAACTGGCCGACGGCCTTGAGCATCGGCGTCGGGCCGCATGCGAAAAGCTTCCTTCCCACCGTGCCGCGACGCAGTTCGGCCAGCAGCGGCTGCGTCACCAATCCCTTCTCGCCATGACTTCCGTCCTCGGTGGTCACGCGGATCTCCCAGCCGAGCGCCCGAAATTCCTGTTCGCACAGAATGTCCGCGCGTCGTCGTCCGCCGACGAACACGAGGCCTTTCTGCGGTGAGCGCTGGGCCAGCAAATACATCGCGGCCATACCATAGCCGCCCGCGACCAGCAGGGGCGTTTCACCGCCGGGCTTCGGCACGGTGAATCCGTGGCCCAGCGGGCCGATCACGCTCAGTTCCTCGCCGGGCCGCATCCGCGAGAGCGCGTCGGTCCCTTTGCCCACGGCTTTGTAGAGGATGGAGAAGGTCTCGCCCGCGACTTGGAAAATGCTGAAAGGCCGGCGCAGCAGCGCGTCCTTCAGCGACAGGATGCGGAGGTGGGCGAACTGGCCCGGTTGCACCAGCAGCGCGATTTGCGGGGCGCGGACGACCAGGCGGAAGTAGCGGTCGGTATCGCGCTCGTTGGAAACGATCGGGACGGTTTGCTCAAGCATCGTCGCTGGGGAGGATGGTGGGCACGGAACGGGCCGTCAATTCCGCGGGCGCCCGGAGCGACGAGCCGGATTGCAGCCGGCGCGCCACCGGCGGCGTCACGGGGATGCCACCGTCGCCGGGCGCGGCCGGATCAGTTCTTCCGGCAGGCCCAGCGATTTTCCGTCCACCGGGCCGGAGGCGCCGGGTTCCCTGCCTTCGAGAAGTTGCCGGTACGTGGCCAGCGCGAGCAGCGGCCAGGCGTTCCGATACATGTCGTATTTCAGATAGAAGACTTTGGGAAAGCCGGTCCCGGTGATCTCGTCCTCCGTCCAGGAACCGTCGGGGTTCTGGGTGCGGATGAGGAACTCGACGCCGCGTTTCAGGCTGGGCCGCTCCGGCTCGTCAAAGGCACACAAGCCCATGACCGCCCACGCGGTCTGGGACGCCGTGCTGGGTCCCTGGCCTTTGAAAACCGGGTCGTCGTAGGTGTTGCAGCGCTCGCCCCACCCGCCGTCCTCGTGCTGGACGCTTTCCAGCCAGTCGCGGGCCTTGAGCAGCCAGGCCTGGCGCATGTCCAGGTGAAAGGCGCGCAGGCCGCGCAGCACCTGCCAGGTGCCGTAGAGGTAGTTCACGCCCCAGCGCCCGTACCAGGAGCCGTCCGGTTCCTGGTTCTCGCGCAGGTATTCCAGCGCCCGCTGCACCTGCGGATGGTCGAGGCAGTAGCCCTCGTAGCCGAGCAATTCCAGGATGCGCGCGGTGATGTCGGCGCACTCCGGGTCGAGCATGGCGTTGTGATCGGCGAAGGGGACTTTTTCCAGAATGCCCTTGGTGCAGTCCTTGTCGAAGGCCGCCCAACCGCCGTCCCGGCACTGGAAGGTGAGCATCCAGTCCCGGCCGCGCTGGAAGGCGGCGGCGCGGCGCGCGGGATCGTCGGTCGGCACTTTGCGCAGGGCGAGCAGCACCATCGCTGTGTCGTCCACGTCCGGGTTCCACTGGTTGTTGTATTCAAACACCCAGCCGCTCGGCTCGACCCGGGCGGGGTTCTTGTACTGCCAGTCGCCGCGGAAACGGATTTCGCGGTCGAGCACCCACTCGGTCGCCCGCTTGAGCGCGGGGTGGTCGGCCGGCACGCCCGACTCGGCCAGACAGATCGTCACAATCGCCGTGTCCCAGACCGGCGAGAAACACGGTTCGATGCGCACGCCGTGCTCGGTTTCGTGTTCCAGCTTCTTCAACTCCCGCTCGGCCCGGACGACCTGCGGGTGGTCGTCGGGATAGCCCAGCGCCTTGAGGGCGATGAGCGCGTTGAGCATGGACGGGAAGATCGCCGCCAAGCCGTCCGAGCCTTCGAAGCGCTCCAGCATCCACCGCTCGGCCTTCCGGAGCGCGCGTTTGCGGAAGGGGTGCAGGTTGTGCTGGGCGAACCACTCGGCCAGCTTGTGGACTTGGTCCAGCCACAGGAAAAAGTTGCGCCAGGTCAGCCGGTCCGGATCGGGCGCCAGCGCCAGGTCGCGCTCGTGGAACCCTTCCGGGTAGAGTTCATCCAGGGTGACGTTCGCCGGCAGCGGGCGGGTGGGCTTGAAGTGGTTGATGATGGAGAGCGGCACGAGCATCGCGCGGCTCCAACTGCTCATCTCCCAGAAATTCACGTGAAACCATTTGCCGATGAGCAGCACCTCGCAGGGAATGGTCGGCACGTATTCCCACGGGAACAACCCCAGCAGGGCCAGGTAAAGCTTGGAGAAGGTGTTCATGCGCGGCACGCCGCCCAGGCTGCGGGCCACTTCCCGCGCCCGGAGCATCCGCGGCGAGGTGGGCGGCACGCCGGCCAGCTTGAGCGCGAGGTAGGCCTTGATGGTGGCGTTCACTTCGGCCGGCCCGCCGTAGTAAATGTTCCACCCGCCATCCGGCAACTGCATCGCGAGCAGGTGGTTCACCGCCTTGCGCTGCCACGCCGGATCCACCTTCCCGTTCCAATGGTGATAGGCCACCATGTCCGACACCAGCGTGGAATCCACCATCAACTCGCCGACCCAGTAGCCTTCGGGCCGCTGCGCACCCAACAAATAGCGTTGCGACCGCCCGATGGCGGCCGCCAAACCCAGCACGGGACCAGACCGTAATGCGGCTGGTGCGGTCCCTGGAGCTTCGGAGTCCGGTTCTGGTACAGACACGCCGATACTCTGCGATTCGGCGCTGGCGGTGTAAAGGGGAATTCCCCGCGCCCCGGCATGGCGGACGCTCTCGTTCCGGCCGGCCATCCTGTGCCGCGACGGGCCGCTGAGCGCCTCGGACAAGCAGACGCGCGGCGAGATGGGTGACCTCCTCCGTACGCTCCGCCCCCCCCATTCGCGTCACCATCCTGCCCGGCGCCCGCCATTTCGCGGCAGCGGAGCGGTTGGGCGACCGGGTCATTCTGGTGCGCGATGGCCGCGTGCAACCGCAGTGAGGCGATGCCGGCGCCGGACCTACTCACGCGAGCGTCCAATCCGGGTCGGCCGCCGAACGGCCAGTTTGGGCTTGCTTTTTCAGGGTGTTCTGAGACATTACCACCGTTCTTGAAGGGTTCCGAAAGAACTGAGAGACGTATGCTGCGCAAAACTCTTGCCACGCCTTCGGAGAGACAGGGTGGATATTCGGGTTTCACCCTGATCGAGTTGTTAGTGGTCATCGCGATCATCGCGATCCTGGCCGGCCTCCTCCTGCCCGCCTTGGCCCACGCCAAGCAGAAGACCCAGGGCATCCAGTGCATGAACAACCATCGCCAGTTGGCGCTGGCGTGGCGCATGTACGCGGAGGACAACCGCGACGTCATCGTTTATGCGAGCGATGACGGAAGCGGCGCGGCCAATCCCTACAACCAGTATGCATGGACCCAGGCCCACTTGGACTTCAATCCCGCCAACCAGGCCAACTGGAATATTGCCGCCGACCTGGCCAAGGGTCCCCTCTGGCCCTATTGCAGCCAAAGTGCCGCGATCTTCAAGTGCCCTTCCGACCACTCCTCCATCCGGCTCAGCGGCGGGGCGATGGCGCCACGGGTGCGGAGCATGTCCATGAATTTGTATGTGGGCGGCTTTGCCGGGAGCCCCAAAACCAGCCCGGCCGGCAACGACGGGAACTGGCCTTGGGCGGCGCCGTATTTCATCTACAACAAGACTTCCGGCATGAACAATCCGGGGCCGGCGATGCTCTTCGTCTTCCTCGACATGCGCGAAGACCACATCAACTGGGGCAATTACATGACCTACATGGTGGGCTACCCGAACCAGCCGGCGCAGTATGCTTTCAGCCAGGACATGCCGGGCATCTACCATGATTTAGGGTGCGGTTTCTCCTTTGCCGACGGCCACTCCGAACTGCACCATTGGCGCGACGGGCGCACCACGCCGCCGATGCTGCCGCCGGGCCAGGCGGTGCCCGATAACTTCTTTCTCGCGGTCCCGAACGACGTGGATGTCGCTTGGCTGCAAGACCACGCCACGCGCCCCCACAACTAAGCGGGGGCGGCACAGAGAGGGCGGGGCGGGGCACCGCCCGGGAATCGGCTCACAGCCGGAGTTACCGGCCGGGGCGATCTGCGGTGGCGCGTTTGCGGATTTGGCCGATGGCCCAGCCCGCGTGCTCGGCGATGAGCGGTTCGGGATCGTGGCGCGCGCGTTCCAAGGCGGGCAGGGCCGAGGCGTCGCCTGAATTTCCGAGCGCCACGCAAACGTTCCGCAGCAAACCACGCCGCTTGGTCCGCGTTACCGCCGTGCCTGCAAAACGCTGCCGGAAGCCCGCCTCGGTGAGCGAAAGCAAGTCAAGCAAGTCGGGGGTGCCCAGTTCCGGACGGGCGTGCGGCTTCATCAAGCGGGCTTCCCGCGCGAACCGGTTCCAGGGGCAGGCCGCCAGACAATCGTCGCAGCCGAAGATACGCGTGCCGATCTTCGGCCGAAGATCGAGCGGGATGCTGCCTTTCAACTCAATCGTGAGGTAAGAGAGGCAAAGACGCGCGTCGAGTTGGAACGGGGCGATGAGGGCGCCGGTCGGGCAGGCGGCCAGGCAACGCGCGCAGGCGCCACAGCGGTTTTTCTCCGGCGGGTCCGGCTCCAGGGGCAGCGTGGTGAGGATTTCCGCCAGGAGCAGCCAGTTGCCCAACTGACGGCTGATGACGTTGGTGTGTTTGCCGACGAAACCCAGGCCGGCACGCTGCGCGAACTCGCGTTCCAACACCGGGCCGGTATCGACGTACCAAAGCGACCTCGTCTCCGGACCGCCGAGTCGGCCCACAAATCCCGCAAGCTGCTTGAGCCGTTCGCCCATCACAGTGTGGTAATCCTCAAAGCGGGCGTAGCGTGCGATCGTACCGGGATGGTGGGCGCGAAGCGAAGGACGTGAAGCGAGTCCCGGCGCCGCAACCGCCGTCGGGCGACACTCCTCGCGGGTCGCGTAACTCGCCGCCACCACGATGACGGTATTCGCTCCGGGCAGCACGAGTTGCGGGTCGATCCGCTTGGTGGCGTTCCGCTCGAGGTAGCCCATTTCCCCATGGCGCTGATTGTTCAGCCACGTGAGGAACTGCGGTGCGGTGACCGGGGGCGCCGCCGCGGCAAAGCGGCATTCGTCGAACCCCAGCGCGAGGGCTTGCTCGCGGACGGCCTGCTTCATCGCTGATCGGACACGGCCAGCCGGAACTGGCTGATCACGTGCTGGGCGACCTCGATCACGGAGCGGCGCTCGGTGTTCACCAGCACGTCCGCCTGCCGGTAGAACGGGTCCCGCGCGGTCAGCAGCGCCCGGATGCGGGCCAGCGGATCGGGGTCGTGCAACATCGGCCGATGCGCCTGGAAGCGCACGCGTTCCCAGAGCATCTCCGGCGAAGCCCAGAGATAAACGACCAGCGAGTGCGCCTGCAGGTCCGCCAAGTTCTGCGCGTTGGCCGGCAGTCCGCCGCCGGTGGCAATGACGGTGCGGGTTCGCTGGCCTAACTGCTGCACGACTTGGCGCTCGCGTTCGCGGAACGCCAGCTCACCCGCCGCGGCGAAAAGCTCCGTGATCGACTTCCCCGCTTGCGACTCGATGAGTTCATCGGTGTCGAGAAAATCGAATCGCAGCCGATCCGCCACGGCGTGCCCGACGGAGGATTTGCCCGCGCCCATGAACCCGATCAGGGCGAGGTTGTGGATTGGCCGAGTCTCGATCACGACTCTCTTCTACCGCAACCCGTGGGGCTTGACACGCGGTTTTCCAAAGAATGTCAGCCGGGGGCCGCGGTGGGCGAGGCTTCAGATGCTGAAATCGAACGCTTTCAGCGGTTCCTCCTGCAACCGGCGCCAGCGCTCGCACAGTTCGGCCACGGTGACGCGTTCCGCGATCTGCACGATTGCCTCGCGGACTTCCTTCATCACACTGCGGATGGGACAGCGTGACTCGTCCGGGCAGGAGCATTTCTCGTAAAAATGCTGGCTGACGCAACTGACCGGCGCCAGCGCCCCTTCGATGTGCCGCACCACGCTGGCCAGCGTCACCTCCTCGGGGGGACGCGCCAGACGATAACCGCCGGCAACGCCCCGCTTGCTTTGCACGATACCCGCCGATTTCAGGTCGTTCAGGATCTGCTCCAGGAACCGCTTAGGGATGTTCTGATGCCGCGAGATGTTCTGGATGCTCACAACCTTGTCGCCGAAGTTCAGTCCAAGAACCAACATGGCCCGAAGGGCGTATTCGCCGCGGAGGGACAATCTCATGACCCGAATCTACAATGCGTAGCAACTTGGTCAAGATTGTTTCAAATTGGATTTGCCTGCTCTGAAATAGCCGAGTATTGGGCAAATCGAATAATTTACATAATCACAATTGACAAAGTGTAGATTTTTGGTATTGTCGCCGCTGTCCGATCGAAATGACGCGAATGAAGACTTTTGAGAACAGGGGAGAAACAGCGCCGACATGGGAGCGCTTGGTGCAAGCCCACGTCCACTCGCTGCGCTTCGGGACCGTGCAAATTGTCGTTCACGGCGGGCGCGTCGTTCAGGTCGAACGCACCGAGAAGGTCCGGCTGGATGACCCGGATCACCGGAGCCAGGAGTCTGGCGGATGATTGGGCTAACCAGTCCACTGGTGGCAGAAAACGGCAGCGGAGCCAACTGACCGATCCGTCGGAAGTGAAGCTGGACATGAAAACGACCAATGAAAATCAAGCGATGGCTGCTGGTCGCGGCCATCACCAGTCTTCAAGAAACGGCCAGCCACGCGTGCGCCGATGACGGCACGGAAGAGAACCGACAGGTGAGAAAGCAGGTTCAAACGTCGGACCCAGGGTTCCGCCTCCTCGGAGGCGGGGCCGGGCCAACGTTTTCGTTCGGCGCCCGCGGCGTCTCCCTCCGCTCCGCCGACTCGAACTTCGTCGCGCGGCTCCATGGCCACGTTCAACTCGACTCGCGGACGTTCTTCGGAGACGGCGGTGTCCGCGGCAGCGACCCGCTTCTGGTCCGGCGGGCGCGGCCGATCCTGGAAGGAACGGCATTCCAGGACTTCGACTTCCTGTTCACGCCGGACTTCGGCACCGGCGCCAACGGAGGCGCCACCGCGCAGACGCCGCAGATTTTTGATGCCTACCTCAGCTATCGCCCCCAACCCGGACTGCATTTTCGTGTCGGCAAGTTCAAGTCCCCCGTCGGACTGGAGCAGTTGCAGCCGGATGACTCGGTGCTCTTCAACGAACGCAGCCTGGCGACGGAACTGGTGCCCACGCGCGAGTTTGGCGTCCAGGTGCTTGGGGAGGGATTCGATGGTCGGCTCAGTTACCGGGCGGGCGTGTTCAACGCGGCGGGAGACTACCGCAACGCGAGCGGCCCTGACTTCGGGCGCGACCCCGAAGTCGCGGGCCGGCTGTTCCTGCAGCCGCTCAAAGGCTCGACGTTGGCCGTGGCGCGAGGCGTCGGCTTGGGCGTGGGAGGAAGTTGCGGCGGCGCGTCAACGGCCAACGCCCTCCCCTCAAAAACCGGCGGCGCCCTGCCCGGCTACGCCACGGACGGACAGCAACAATTCTTTGCCTACCATCCGGCGCCGGTGGGCGGAAGCGCGCCGGTCTTGGTCGCGGACGGCACGCACTGGCGGCTTTCGCCGCAGGGTTATGATTACTTTGGGCCTTTCGGCCTGCTGGGTGAATACGTTATTTCGTCGCAACCGGTCCGGCGCGCCGGCGCGGCCCCGCTGACTTCGGCCCGATTGGAACACGTCGCCTGGCAAATCACCGGCTCGTGGATGCTCACCGGCGATGCGGCATCCTACCAAGGCGTGAGTCCCGCCCATCCCTTCCATCCCGCGCTGGGCCAATGGGGCGCCGTGCAACTGGTGGCGCGGTTCGCGCAAATGGACCTCGACCGCGCCGCCTTCCCGCTGTTCTCCGACCCGCGGGCCTCGGCGCGCTCCGCCCGCGCCTGGTCGGTGGGGCTGAACTGGTGGCTGAACCGGAACGTGCGCCTGGGCGCCAGTTGCTCACATACCGATTTCAGTGGCGGCGGCGGCCCCGGGACATCGGCGCCGGCCACCGTGACGCGGCAGCCGGAGAATGTGCTGTTCACCCGGGCCCAACTTGTGTTTTAAGCCCATGCCCGCCGGAAGAATTTCAACGCCCGCCGCGATCCCGCTGACACGCCGCCTCGTCGTGCTCGTGGCCGTCCTGGCGGTCGCGCTGGCCGGGGCGTCGGCCAAAGATGTCACTCTGCTCAATGTCTCGTACGACTCGACGCGCGAGTTCTACCAGGACTTCAACGCGGCCTTCGCGAAGCACTGGAAGGAGGGAACCGGTGACATGGTGAGGATCGACATGTCGCACGGCGGCTCCGGCAAGCAAGCCCGCGCCGTGATCGAGGGTTTGCCGGCGGACGTGGTGACGCTGGCGCTGGCCCATGACGTGGACGCGCTTTCGCGACGGGGCCGGCTGCTTCCGCAGAATTGGCGGCAGCGTCTGCCGGACCAGAGCGCGCCCTACACCTCGGCCATCGTCTTTCTCGTGCGTCACGGAAATCCGAAGGGCATCAAGGACTGGGACGATCTGGTCCGGCCGGGCATCACCGTCGTCACGCCCAATCCGAAGACCTCCGGCGGCGCGCGCTGGAACTACCTGGCCGCCTACGGCTATGCGCTGCGGCACGCCCAAGGCGATCAGGCCAAGGCGCGGGAGTTCGTGGCGAAACTTTACAAAAACGTTCCCGTGCTTGATACCGGCGCGCGCGGCGCCGCCACCACGTTCATCCAGCGCGCCGTCGGCGACGTGCTGATCGCATGGGAAAATGAGGCGCTGCTCGCAACGCGGACGCCGGGCGCGGGCGGGTGCGAGCTGGTCGTCCCATCCGCCAGCATCCTCGCCGAGCCGCCGGTGGCCGTCGTGGATCGCGTCGCCGAGCGGCGGGGCACGGCCGTTGTGGCCCGCGCCTACCTCGAATACCTCTACAGCGAAGCCGGCCAGGAAATCGTCGCCCGCCACGGTTTCCGCCCGCGGTGCGAGGCTGTCCGGAAGCGACATGCGGCCAGCTTTCCGAATGTGGAGCTTTTCACGGTCGCCGACACTTTCGGCGGTTGGGCCGAGGCGCACCGGGTTCATTTTGCGGAGGGCGGCGTGTTCGACCAGATTTACCAACCCAACCGCTGACCCATTGGGGAGAACCACCTTGCCGCCCATGAACATCGTCCCGCCCCCGCCTGCAAGCGACTTTCCCAGTGCCAGCCCGCGCCGCTGCCACCACTCGTCCGGCAGGCGCTCAGGCTGCCCTGGGTGTCCGTGATTTTCGCAACCAACAACCACCACTGACCTATGCCCCGCATCTACAACGACATCACCGAAACCATCGGCAACACCCCGCTGGTGCGCCTCCACCGCACCGCCACGAAACACGGCGCCCTCGCCGAGGTCCTGCTCAAACTGGAGTTCTTCAATCCGCTCTCCAGCGTCAAGGACCGCATCGGCGTGGCAATGATCGAGGACGCGCTCCGCTCCGGGCGCATCAACCCGGACACGGTCTTGATCGAGCCAACCAGCGGCAACACCGGCATCGCGCTGGCGTTCGTCGCCGCCGCGCGCGGCTTGAAGCTCATCCTCACCATGCCGGAGACGATGAGCCTCGAACGCCGCAAGCTGCTCAAAATCCTTGGCGCGAAACTCATCCTGACGGAAGGCGCCAAAGGCATGAAAGGCGCGATCGCCAAGGCCGAGGAACTCAACCGCCAAATTCCGAACAGCGCCATTCTCCAGCAGTTCTCCAATCCGGCGAACCCCGCGATCCATCGTCGCACCACCGCGGAGGAAATCTGGCGCGACACCGGCGGCCAGGTGGACTTTGTCGTGGCCGGCGTCGGCACCGGCGGCACGATCACCGGCGTCGCGGAGGTGCTCAAAGCCCGCAAACCCGGCCTCAAAGCGGTCGCGGTCGAGCCGGCGAAGTCAGCGGTCATCTCCGGCGGCCCGCCGGGACCGCACAAGCTCCAGGGACTCGGCGCGGGCTTTATTCCCGACAACCTCAACGTGGAGGTCCTCGACGAAACCATCACGGTCCAGGAAGAGGATTCCGCTCCGTTGACCAAGGAGATCAACCGCCTTGACGGCATCCCGGTGGGCATTTCCAGCGGCGCGGTGGCCTGGGCGGCGCTCCAGATCGCCAAGCGCCCGGAGAACCGCGGCAAACTCGTGGTGGCCGTCATGCCGAGTTGCGGCGAACGCTACCTCTCCTCCTGGCTCTTCGCCGACATCAGCGTCGAGAGCGACTCCATCGAAGACTGGCTCCGGGCATGACGGCCCCCTTCACGCTTTCCGTGCGCGAACGAAAATTCAACGCGTTGCCCGGCTTCAGCCTGACGCTGGGCTACACGCTCTGCTACCTGAGCGCGCTGGTCCTCCTGCCCCTGGCCGGCCTGCTGCTGCGCGTGTCGTCCCTGTCCTGGGCCGATTTCTGGCGCCTGGCCACGACGGGGCGCGCGCTGGCCGCCTACCGGCTCACGTTCGGCGCGTCGTTTCTGGCGGCGCTGGCCAACGCCGTCTTCGGCACCATCCTGGCCTGGGTCCTGGTGCGCTATCGCTTTCCGGGCCGGAGGCTGGTGGACGCGCTGGTGGATTTTCCGTTCGCGCTGCCCACGGCGGTCGCGGGCCTGACGCTCGCCAGCCTGTTCTCCGCCCACGGCTGGCTGGGGAGGTTCCTTGTGCCGCTCGGCATCCAAGGCGCCTTCACGCCGCTGGGCGTGGTGATCGCGCTGACGTTCGTGGGGATGCCGTTTGTCGTGCGCTCGCTCCAGCCGGTGCTGGAAAATTTGGAGCGCGACGTCGAGGAGGCGGCCGCGACGCTCGGCGCCGGCCGGCTGCGCACCTTCCTCCGGGTCATCGGCCCGGTGCTGCTGCCCACGGTCATCACCGGTTTCGCCCAGGCGTTCGCGCGGGCCGTTGGCGAGTATGGCTCGGTCATTTTCATCGCCGGCAACAAACCGTACGCCTCGGAGATCGCCCCGCTCCTTCTGGTCATTCGCCTGGAGGAATACGACTACGCCGGCGCGCTGGCGTTGGCGGTCGTGCTGCTGACGATCTCGTTCGCGCTGCTCATCACCATCCACCTGCTCGAACACTGGGCCGGCCGTTACCAGCCATGACCGTGAAATCCGCCCCGCAGCCCGCCTCGCGCGAGGCCACCGCCCGGTCCCGCCGCGGCACCGAAGAATCGCCGCTGGTCAAGTGGCTGCTGATCGGCGTGGCCTTGGTGTTTGTCCTGACGTTTCTGCTGCTGCCGCTCGTCAACGTGTTCGTGCAGGCGCTGGCCAGCGGGGGGTCGGCCTGCGTGAAAGCGCTCCGCCAACCCGACACCGTCGCCGCCCTCCGGCTCACGCTCACCGTCGCGGCGATCAGCGTCCCGTTGAACACGATCTTCGGGGTCGCCGCCGCCTGGGCCATCGCCAAGTTCCACTTCCCCGGCAAAGCGCTGCTCAACGCGCTCATCGACCTGCCCTTCTCCGTTTCGCCCGTCGTCGTGGGGCTGATGCTGTTGCTCCTGTTCGGTCGGCAAGGTTACGGCGGGGAGTGGTTGGATCGCCACGATCTGCACATCGTTTTTGCCGTTCCGGGCATCGTGCTGGCGACGCTCTTCGTCACCGTCCCGTTCGTGGCGCGCGAACTGGTGCCGGTGATGCAGGCGACCGGCACCGAGCAGGAACAGGCGGCGCTCACGCTGGGCGCGGGCGGCTGGCGGACGTTCTGGCACGTCACGCTGCCGTCGGTGAAGTGGGGCCTGCTCTACGGCGTCATCCTCTGCAACGCCCGGGCGATGGGCGAATTCGGCGCGGTCTCGGTGGTCTCCGGCCACATCGCCGGCCGGACCGACACGCTGCCGCTGCGCGTCGAGGAGCTCTACCAGGATTACGACGGCGCGGCGGCGTTCACGGTGGCGGGCCTGCTGGCCCTGGCCGCGCTGGTGACGCTGGGCCTCAAGACCTGGCTGGAATGGCAACAAGAACGCCAGCAAGGCCGGGCGCGACGGGCCACGCCGGGGCCGCCACATTCAAATTGGAAAGCGCCCATCGCCCATTGACGCAACGCGGCATGAGCATCGAACTGAAAAACGTCACCAAGAAGTTCGGCGAGGTCACCGCCGTCCAGGAGGTCAGTTTCTCCGTGCGGGACGGCGAATTGATGGGGCTGCTCGGCCCGAGCGGCGGCGGCAAGACCACCGTGCTGCGGATGATCGCCGGCCTCGAAGTGCCGAGCCAGGGCGACATCTTCATCCGTGGCCGGCGCGTCAACGCCCTCCCGGTGCAGAAGCGCAACATCGGTTTCGTGTTCCAGAACTACGCGCTCTTCCAAAACATGAGCGTCCGCGGGAACATCGCGTTCGGTTTGAACGTCCGGAAGTGGCAGCGCCCGGACATCGAGGTCCGCGTGCGGGAACTGCTGGCGCTCCTCGGCCTGGAAGGGCTGGAACAACGCTACCCGCATCAGCTTTCCGGCGGCCAGCGCCAGCGCGTGGCCATCGCCCGCGCCCTGGCGCCCCGGCCGGGCGTGCTGCTGCTCGACGAGCCATTCGGCGCCGTGGACGCCAAGATCCGCCAGGAGTTGCGCGAGTGGCTGGTGCGGCTGCACCACGAGTTGAACGTGACGACGCTCTTTGTCACCCACGACCAGGAAGAAGCGCTGGAAGTCTCCGACCGCATCGCCATCTTTTCGCGCGGCGGGCTGGAGCAGGTCGGTTCGCCGCGCGAAGTCTATGAACAGCCGGCCAACGAATTCGTCGCCCGCTTCATCGGCGTCCTGAACGTCCTGGAACTCGAGGTGCGCGACGGCCGGGCGCGGGTGAACGAGCTGGCCTTTCCCAGCCACGGACGCACCGAGGGCCAGCGGCTCCGGATCGGCTTCCGTCCCTATGCCGTGCCGATCTCGGCGGACGTGCATGCCTACCGCTACCGGGCGCTGCTGCGGCGCACCTTCTTCCTGGGCGTCATGCTGCGGGTGGAGTTGGAATTGCCCAGCGGGCTGATCATCCGCGCCCGGATGACCAAGGAGGATTACACCCGCGAGAATTTGCACGACGGCGCCCCGGTTTCCTTTCAAATCCGCCAATACCGCGTCTTGTCGGGCGACGACGACGCGCTGCGGCCGGAAGTCGCCACGGTTCACGATCTGCCGCCGATGGTCGGCGAAGGCATCTGAGTCGCACGATTCTGCCGCCGGGGCCGGAAGCTCGCCCGCCCGTCTCCGGGAAGATTCCGATCTCACCGCGCCAGCTTCCTGAGCTGGGCTAGGGTGACGGTGGCGACGTGAGGGACGCGCCAACAGCCCCACCAGGCGCTGAATTCCTCCCGCTCCCGGGCGACGCGCACCTTCTCGCCGTCGTGCCACAGCACCGCCGCCAGGCCGTGCGAGAAGCGCGTCTCCCACGGCAGGTGGTAGGCGCCGGCGTCGAGCCAGAGCAGGTGATCGCCGGGCCGGATCGTCCGCGGCAGGAGGCAGCGCGCCAGTTGGTCGAAGGCCATGCAGGTCGGACCGCTGACGGTGGTCAGCGTTCGGGCTCCGCCCCGCGGGACCAGCGGAATCAGCGCGTGGCGTTCCCAGTTGGCGACGAGCGCGTTTGTGGTGCGCCCGCCGTCACAGATGAAGTGGCGCATCCCCCGGCGCTCCTTGACGTCGAGGATTTGCACCACCAACACGCCGGAACGCGCGGTGAGCCAGCGGCCGTTCTCCAGCCAGATTTCCCGCACGCCAGGGAAAAGCCGCCAGGCGCGCTCGTAAACGCGGGCCATTTCGCCGAGGTCGAATGCGGCGTCCACGCGCCGGCCGGCGGGCGACAGAACGTGCGGCGGCGGGAACCCGCCACCGCAATCGACGAACCTCGGCGCGAACCCGGCGGCACGGCAAATCTCCGCCGCCTCGGCCAGCGCCCGCGCGTAAATGGCCGCGGACCCCACGTTCGTCCGCAGATGGAAATGCACCGTCTCCAGCCGCACGCCGGCGCCGCGCAGCCGATGCACCGTCAGCCGCGCCTCTTCTTCGGCCATCCCGAACTGCGTCGGGTGGCCGGGCGATTCGGGATCGACCTCCTGCGGCGTGTGGAGGCGGAGGCCGGCGGTCCAATCGAGCTGGCGCGCCAGGGGCGCGAGGGCCGCGGCCTCGTGGACCGAGTCGAAGTTCACGCCCAGCCCGCGCGCCGCATGCCGTGGCAACCAGTGGTGCTTGGCCGGGCCGTTGACAAGGATGCGCTCCGGCGGGAAGCCTTCGTTGAGCGCCGCGAGCAACTCGAACTCGCTCACCACCTCGATGCCGCGCCCCGACTTGCGCCACCACTGCAACAGCGGGCGCAGCGGCTGCGTCTTGCAGGAAAGCCAGTGGCGCACGGGCAGATGGCCGAAGTGCGCGTCCAACTCCGCGAGCGCGGCGGCCATCGGCGTGACGGAGAAAAGGTAAAACGGGGTCGGCTGACGGGCCAACTGCGGGCGGACCAGGTCACGCCAGAACTTCAACACCGCGGGCGGATGACCGAAGGCGCGCCGGACGCTCTCCGCCGCCGCGGAGGCTGCCGCGCCTGGCTGCCGGGCCGCGTCGCCGCGTCGTACTGCGGCTGGGCCGCTGATTTGCGCCTTGCTCATCGTTCGCCCGATCTTGCCGGCGGCAGAAATGCGCCCCGAGAAATTCCCCGGCTCGGTCTGTCCGCCAGCACCGTCAGCCACCGACCGGTCTGCCGCCGTCGCAGCGAGGCTGAACTTCGGCGCTTGGTTCCGCAACTCCTCAGCGCGCCAGCCGCTTGCGCTGGAATCCTCGCGCTCCTCGCCCGGCGTGCCGTTCCCATTTGCGTTTGGATTAAACTGGCCAACCTTTCCGGCCATTGGCACTTTCGCCCGGCTGAACAAACACGCTATGGCTTTGGGATTCCGACTGGTGTTGGTTGGGTTGGCGCTCGCGCTGGGCCGGCCGGCCGCGTCCGCCGCTGGGGCGTCCACCAATGAGACTGGCTTCGGGTTCACCGGGCCGGAGATATTCCCGATAGATCCGCTGATCGGCCAGCTGCACGCGGCGGACCTGAACGGCGACGGCCTGACCGACCTGATCGTGGTCAACAACCTGCGCTCGAAGATCACCTTGCTCTACAACCAGACCGGCCACACCAACGCGCCCGTCCCGTCCCGCGTCAAGCGCGAGATCAACGAACTGCCGTCCGACGCCCGCTTCCGCCTCGAATCCATCCCGTCCGAGAAACGCATCGCGTCGCTGGTGGTGGACGACTTGAATGGCGACGGCCGGCCGGACATCGCGTATTACGGTGATCCGAAGGAGTTGATCGTGCTCTACAACGAAGGCACCAACGGCTGGAGCGCGCCCCGGCGCTGGCCCATCGACGACGGCCAGCTCACCGCCAACGCGCTGATGTCCGGCGACCTCAACGGCGACGGCCTCACCGACCTGCTCCTGCTGTCGGAGACGTGCATCTACTTTTTCCCGCAGCGGCCGGACCACACCCTGGGCGAGCCGCAGAAAATTCCCGTCGCCAGCCCGGTCCGCTTGGCGCAGGTCATGGACTTCAACGGTGATGGCAGGAACGATCTGTTTCTGGTGGACTGGGAAAGCCCCACGCCGCTGCGGTTCCGCTTGCAGGGCAGCGACGGCGGTCTCGGCCCCGAAATGTATTTCTCTTTGCCGCCCATTCGCGCCTTGTGCGTCGATCACTTGGTCACGCCGAAGGAGACCGAACTGGTCACCATCGCGCAGAATTCCGGCCGCGCGGCGATCGGCCGTTTCCAGCGCCGGCCAGCCGAGCCGCTGGCCGGGCCGTTTCGTGAAGGCCAGTTCAGCGTTCTGCCGCTGAGCAAGACCGAGAAGGCCCGCCGCGGCCTGCTCTGGGCGGACATTGACGGCGACGGCCTGCCCGACTTGCTCGTCGCCCAGCCGGAGAGCGGGCAGATCACCGTCTTTCTCCAGCGGGCCGACGGCACGCTCGGCCCGGCGCGTTCGTTCCCGTCGCTCTCGGGCGTGAGCGATCTGGCGGTGGCCGATTGGGAAGGCGACGGCAAACCGGACATTTTCCTGCTCAGCCCCGACGAGCGGCAGGTGGGCGTCACGCGCCTGGATGCCCACGGGCGGTTGCCCTTTCCCACGCTCATCCCGACCGAGGGCAAGCCGCTGGCGATGGCCGTCGGCCCGCTCCAACCCGGCGCCCCGCCGACGCTGGCGGTGATCGTCGATAATGACGGCAAGCGCTCGCTGGTCACGCGGACGTTCCGCGGCCGAACCCGGACCCAAAAACTGAGCAGTGATTTCAAATCCAATCCGGCGGCCATGGCCTTCCACGATGTCAACCAGGACGGCTTGGTGGACCTGGTGGTGCTGGTTCCTTACGAGAAGGTCAAAGTGTTGCTGCAAGTCCCCGGCAAGCCGTTTGACGAAGAGGATGTCGCGCCGCCCGGTGGCGCGCTGGAACAGCCCTGGATGAGCGCGGCGGACGTGGACGGCGACGGCAAGCCGGAGTTGTTGCTGCCGCAAAAGAATTTCCTCCGGGCCGTCGTGCTGACCCGGGAAAAGGACACGGACCACAGCAAGCCGGCGTGGGTCTTCACCGTGAAGGAGCAGATCAACGGCGCTTCGCGCGATTCCAAACTCGTCGGCGCGGTCGCGCTGCCCGACGGGACCAACGCCGCGCCGTCGCTCTTCCTGCTCGACGCCGAGCGCAAGGCGCTGACGCTGTGCCAGCGCGACGCCGCGGGCGTCTGGCAGGTCGTCCGCAACGTGGCGCTGCCCGTGGCGGATTTCTCCGGCCTCCAGGCGATCGGCCTCGGCGGGGCGAAGCCGAACGCCATCGCCTTCCTCGGCGCCAATGCGGCGGCCTACCTGCCGCTGAGCGGCGAGGTCTGGGATTACGCGGAGATGGACAGCTACGAGACGCCGATCAAGGACGGCCAGTTGCAGGACGTGGTCGCCGGCGACCTCAACGGCGACGGCCGCAAAGACCTCGTCTTCCTCGAATCGGCGCGGAACTACATCGACCTCGTCCAGTTCGACCAGGCGCACAAGCTGGCGCCGGGGACGCGCTGGCCGGTGTTCGAGGAGCGCACCTTCCGCAGCCGGCGCAACGATCTGCCCGAGCCGCGCGAAGCCATCGTCGCCGACGTGACCGGCGACGGCAAAAACGACCTCATCATCCTCGTCCACGACCGCATCCTGGTGTATCCGCAGGAGTGAAGGGTGGCGCGGCGGCGCCGCTCCCCCCGCTAGTCCCGCAACGCGGGTGCAGGCGGGCGGACAGCTCGCTCGGCGAAGGCAAAAGCCGCCCCGGCGCTTGGCGTCGTGTTCGTTTGACGAGGCAAACTTTCACCACGTTCCCGCGAACATCCGTCTGCCAGGCTCTTTGCAATTGCCAGGCTCGTCCTTGGATGCCTTCGTCACCGTGTAGTAACACTGGAACGGCGGGCCATTCTTCGAGGCGTCCAAGGTGCGTGTGACCGGGTAGGTTTCAGTCTGCGCCTCCGTGGCGCGCCAGTCTCCGCCGCGATGCAAGGTGAGGCCGGGGACGGGCATCTTGCCTGGTCTCGCCTTTCGTGAAGCCGGGCAACCGCCCTGGCTCCCCCCAACGCGCCTAAAAACTTCACGGCCTCCACGGTCAGCGCGGCCCCCGGCTGGCGCTCAAATTGTTGAATCATTTCTTGCGGTGACTGGACGCGGCGGCTGGCAAGTGGTGAACGGCGACGGCGGCGGCCCTCAATTGTGTCCAGGCCGTAAGTCTCAGCCGGCGCGCGTAACAAATGCCGGAGCTTGGACCGGCATCTTCGCGCGCTTCAACGCATGGAAGCAGAGGCCACGCCAGGCTGACTATTTCAAGCGCGCGGTCAGAAGCAAATCCGGTCCCACGCTTCGCCACTTGACATCGGTCAGGCCGAGGATTTCGTCCCAACCAAGAGCACCTTCGCCGGCGACGGCTTTGCGCGCCTCGCGGCCGCCCAGAATTTTCGGCGCGTAGAAGAAGACGATGCGCCGGGCGAATCCGCCGAACAGAAACGAGGCATTCACTTCGCCCCCGCCCTCAACGAGCAGGCTGGTGACATTCTCGGAGCCGAGCTGGCGCAGCAGCCAGCGCAGGTCGAGGCGTGATGCGTGAGCCGTGAGGCGTGATCGGGCGCGGAGCGCGGGGGCGACGAGCACGTTCACCCGCCTGGCGAGCGCGGCCACCCGCCGCTTTGGCGCAGCCCGGCTGACCACGACGGTCGTCAACGCCGCGTGCTCGTCGCTGACCACCTTCGCCGTCAACGGTGTGCGCGCCATCGAGTCCAGGATGAGCCGGCGAAGCGGCTTCTGCCCTCCGCCGCCTGACCTCTGACTTCTGGCTTCTGATTTCCGGCCCCGAAGCGTCAGGCTCGGGTCATCCGCCAGCACCGTGTTGATGCCAACAAGGATGGCGTCGCTGCCCTGCCGCAGTCTCATCGCGAAAGCGCGCGACCTCTCGCCGGTAATCCATTTCGACGCACCGCCAGCGGTGGCGATCTTGCCGTCGAGCGTCATCGCCGCCTTGACGGTGACGAACGGCGTGCGGTGGACGATCCAGTGGTTGAAGGTTTCGTTGAGCGCCGCGCACTCGGCGGCCATGACCCCGTGGACGACTTCAATTCCCGCCCGCTCCAGAATCTTGAAACCCTTCCCGGCGTGCTTCGGATTCGGGTCGGTTGCGCCGATGACGACGCGCTTGATGCCGGCGGCGATGATCGCGTCGGTGCAGGGCGGCGTGCGGCCATGAGTGCAGCACGGCTCCAGTGTCACGTAAAGCGTGGCGGCCTTGACGGAGTGGCCGCGCCGTTCGGCGTCGCGCAACGCCTCGATTTCGGCGTGCGGCTGCCCGGCGCGGCGATGCCAGCCGCGGCCGATGACCGCGCCGCGTTTCACGAGCACCGCGCCGACCATCGGGTTGGGCGACGTCGCGCCGTAGCCGCGCCGGGCGAGCCGGAGGGCGAGGCGCAGGAACCCGCCATCCGCAGCCGACGGCGGCGAGGCGTTCATTCCTCAAACAACGCCGCGGCAAACTGCTGCGCGTCGAACGGCTGCAAGTCTTCCGGCTGCTCGCCCAAGCCGACGAATTTCACCGGCAGGCCCAGTTCCTTTTGGATGGCCACGACCATGC
The DNA here is from genome assembly GCA_021780115.1 of bacterium. Classification (GTDB taxonomy): domain Bacteria; phylum Verrucomicrobiota; class Verrucomicrobiia; order Limisphaerales; family JAJXZI01; genus JAJXZI01. Next base: position 27,980 of record JAJXZI010000105.1, read on the forward strand.
CGCCTTTGCTGGTGCCGTCGAGCTTGGTGACGACCAGGCCGGTGAGCGTGACCGCCTTGTGGAACTCGCGCGCCTGGTTGAGCGCGTTCATGCCGGTGCTGGCGTCCAGCACCAGGAGCACTTCGTGCGGCGCGCCGGGCAGTTGGCGCGCCATGACCCGATGCACCTTCTGCAGTTCCTGCATCAAGTTGTGTTTGGTGTGCAACCGGCCCGCCGTGTCCACGAACAGGTAGTCCGCCTGACGCGCCTGGGCGGCGGACACGGCGTCGTGCGCCACGGCGGCGGCGTCGGCGCCGTACGCGCCCGACACCACCTCCACCTGGAGGCGCTGGCCCCAGAGCTGGAGTTGCTCGATGGCGGCGGCGCGAAAGGTATCGCACGCCGCGAGCAGGGAACGCTGGCCCCGCTGGGCAACGAGATGGGCCAGCTTGGCGGCGGTGGTGGTCTTGCCGGTGCCGTTGACGCCCACGATCGACACGACGGTCAAACCCGAGGCGGCTGGGCGCAAACCGGCCGGGGCGGTGGCCAGGCCCTGCGCGACTTCACGCTGGGCGATCGCGAAAACGTCCAGGCCGCCGCTGCCTTGCGTTTCGTAGGCCCGCTTCACGGCGCCGACGATCTGCGCCGTCATGCCCGAGCCGAGGTCCGCTCCGAGGAGGGCGACTTCCAAATCATCGAGCGTCGCCGCGTCGAGCTTGGGCGAGCGGGTGAGCAGGCGCTTGATCTCGTGCGCCAGCTTGCTGTGGGTCTTCTGCAGTCCGGCCTTGAATCGGTCGAATAATCCCATGGAAGACGTTCAGGGGGGCGGGCGGGAGCCGGCCGGCGGGCGCTCCGGGGCCGACGCGGCGCTGGCGGCGACGCGGGCCTTGAGCCGGGCGACGTAATCGTACGGCAGCTTCACCGTGCCGACGAGCGGTTTGCCTTTGCTGTCGCCGTGGCAATCCGAACCACCCGTGACCAGCAGGCGGTGCTCCTCCGCCAGAGCGAGGTAATGTTCCATCATGGCCGTGGAATGTTTGCTGTGGAAACATTCCAGGCCGTCCAGCCCCGCCTGGGCCAGGCCGGGGATGACGTCGTCGGTGCGGTTCAATCCAGGGTGCGCCATGACCGCGAGTCCGCCGGCCGCGTGGACCAGTGCGATGGCGTGCGCGGCCGACATTTTGAATTTGGGCACCCAGGCGGGCCGGTGCTTCTTGAGAAAGCGCTCGAAGGCCTCGTCGAGGCTGCCGCACAGGCCGGCGTTGACGAGGGCGCGCGCCACGTGCGGCCGGCCCGGCGAGCGGCAATTCGCCAGCGCGAAGACCGTCTCGGCGTCGAGCGGCACGCGCAGCCGGTTCAGCCGCGCCACCATCTCGCGGACGCGGTTCTGCCGCACGGTCTGGAACTGCGCGATCTCCGCCAGCAGGCGTTCATGGCGGGTGTCGATGAAGTAGCCCAGCAGGTGGACCTCATGGCCGCCGTGCTCGGCGGTCAACTCGGTGCCCGAAATGAACTCGATGCCGAGAGCGTCGCACGCCGCCGCCATTCGCGCGCAGCCTTCCACGGTGTCGTGGTCGGTCAGCGCCATGGCGGCCAGGCCCGCGTGCCGGCCGCGGGCGGCCAGTTCCTCCGGCGTGTAGGTGCCGTCGGAGAAATTCGTGTGCAGATGGAGGTCAGCGAACACGGCGGGAAGGCAGAACGCGGAAGGCGGAAGGCAAAATCATTCGGGAACTCCGCCCACAGGCGTCGGGCGTCCCGGCGTTATTCATTCTGCCTTCTTCCTGCTTCATTGGACGATCCGGGCCGGGCGCATCAACTCGCCCTTGACCTTGTCGAGGATGCCGTTGACAAATTTGCCGCTGTCCGGCGTGGAGAATTTCTTGGCGATGTCCACCGCTTCGTTGATGCTCACCACCGGGGGGATGTCCAGGCGGTGCAGCATCTCGTAGAGCGCCAGCCGGAGAATATTGCGGTCCACGGCGGCGATGCGGTGCAACTCCCAGTTCTTCGCATGGCTCTTGATCAGTCCGTCGATCTCGTCGCGGTGTTCCAGCGTGCCGCGGATCAGCGGGTCGGCGAACAGGCGCACCTCCCCCTCGGCTGCCGTGGGGGGCGGCAGGGTCACCGGCTGGCCCCAGTTGGCGGGACCTTTTTCTTCCGCGATGGCCGCCGGGCGCTGCGAATCCCAGAAATGGTCGAGCGCCTCGTCGAGGTTTTCCGACGGGTTCAAATCCTGCTGAAACAGGAACTGCACGGCGCGCTCGCGCGCCTCACGACGCTTGCCCATAACGGCTGAAGATGACGCAAAAGGCGGCGCGGAAGAAATCAAAATTTCGGCCTCGGTGCTTCCCCCGAGTTGACTCAAGGATAAATGACACCCAAGGATGCTGAGCAGGGCGGGGTGAATGACTCCGGTGTTTCGGAGTCGTTGCAGATTCTACCGTTGCTGTCAATCGCTGCGGGCGGTGGAGCGGAGCCGCGCGGGCGTAGCCCAACCGGAGGGAAGAACTCGCGGCCGTGGTCGCCGTCCAAGCCCAGGCACGCAGAGAGCCACCCTGCTTCCACCGCCCGCGGGGCCGCTCGGCCGCCCGCCGCCGACCGAGCGGGGGGCGGGACTGAACCCGCGCCAGAGTTCCCGCTGCCGAGCGCTGAAGGGGGCCGGGCCGGGAGAAACCCGTCCGCGGGGGGCTCCGTACCGCGTCACCCAGCCGTTTGAGTGCCTACTTGTGTTCCCGCCGCAGTCCTCGCAAAACGCGTCGAGCCTGCGGGTTTTGCCCGCGCGTTGACGCCGGGCATACCGCTCCGGCAATTGAGGTGGCCGGTTCGCGCACTGCCGGCTTGCCACCAGCCCGAGGCCGCCGGCAATCTCGCGCCATGTTCACCGGCATCGTGGAAGAGACGGGCATCGTGGAGCGCATCCGGCCGACGGCCAGTTCCATCGAGTTGACCGTGCGCGCCCACCGCTGCGGGCGCGGATTGAAAGTCGGCGCCAGTCTGGCGGTCAACGGCTGCTGCCTGACGGTGGTGAGCCTCGCGGCGCGCGGCCCGGCGAAGCTCGTACAGGTCGATCTGCTGCAAGAAACCTGGGCGCGCACCAACCTGCAGTTTGCCGCCGTCGGTGCGCGGGTGAATCTCGAACGGTCGCTGCGGGCGAGCGACCGCCTGGGCGGCCATTTCGTCACCGGCCACATCGACGGCGTGGGCAAAATCACCTGCTGGGAACGATCGGGGCAGGATTGGGTGCTGGAGGTGCAGGCGCCGCCGACGGTGATGCGCTATCTCGTCTTCAAAGGCTCCGTGGCCGTGGACGGCATCAGTCTCACCGTCGCGGCCGTGCGGAAAAGGAGTTTTCGCGTCTGGATCATCCCGCACACCTGGGAGGTCACGAACCTGCGCGAACGGCACCTGGGCGAGGCGGTGAACCTGGAGGCCGACCTGATCGGCAAGTACGTCCGCCAGTTCGTCAGTGCTGGGGCGAAACCTTGAGCGGTGCGGTCGTGAGCCGTTTGCCCATCGAGGCGGGAGCGATCTCCCGGACATTTCCGGCCGGGATGGTGAACTGCCGCCCCGTGGCGTCCTTGCAGACAAAGCAGCCGGTCGCGGGGTCGAGCCGCGGTTTGCCTTTGACCGTCATGGCGGGGCCGTGGAACGGCGTGACCACGTAGCGGCGGGTGCAACCAGCCAGCCCAAGCACGGCCAACAACAGGAGCAGCGAGGCATTCTTCATGGCAAGCGGATGGTCCGCGTTCCGCGTCCAAATTGCCGGAAACCCCGCCTTCGGCAAGTCAGGAATCGCGCGCCGTTCATCCGGGGCACCGCGGACCGGCTACGGCTGGAACGCGTAGCGCGCGCGGTCGGCGTCGCTGATGCACCAGAGGTTCAGCGGCCAGACATCGTTGCCGTACTTGAGGAAGCGGGCGCTGCCGTCGGCGAAGCTGTAGTTGGAACCGCCCGCGCGGGAACGCCGTAGCGTGTCCGAGTGGCAGCCGTGTTCCACGCGCTCCGCGTCGTTGCCGTAGCCTTCGTTCAGATCCATGAAATAATCCATCGCCTCTTGCTCGCCCTGCTGCTGGAGGTTCTTCTTCTCGCCGAAAGTGATGGTGTCCGCGGGCCGGAGGATGACACTTTCCTTGAGGCCCGCGGCGGCATAGCGGCCGGCCATGTACAGGCCGAAGTCCCCGGCACTCAGCGCGGCTTGGAAGTAGTCGTTCCACCCGTTGATCAAATAGCTGCGCGGGGAGCGGTCGGCCAGCGTGACCGAATTGGTGTCGGTCAGCGGCACGCCGCGCTTGGCGTCGGTCGGGCAGATCAGGAGATTCACGTTCAGGTAGTACGGCTGCAGGAGCGTGGGCCAGCGGAAGGCATTGGTCCGCGGCGGGTAGAATCCGTTGCTGTCGTCGGCGTAGAGCCGCAGGGCAAGCTCCAACTGCTTCATGTTGTTGAGACACTGGATGCGCTGGGCGGATCCCTTGGCGCTGGCCAGCGCCGGCAGGAGTAATCCCGCCAGCAAGGCGATGATGGCAATGACCACGAGCAGTTCGATGAGCGTGAAACCGGCGCGGGGGGGCCGGCGGCCGCACGCTGGGGGGGGGATTTCCGAGGTGTCTTTACGACCCGGCTCTGTTGGAAGGTGGCTGATCCAATTCATGGCAATGACTTCGTTTGTTTCCGCGATCTGTGAATTCCGATCCCGCGCTGTTTCCCGCGGCGTGCTCGAATATTTCCGCCGCGCCAGCGTCAACCCACTTACATCTATGTCCGGAAAGCAATTGACCTTGATCGCGGTGGCCCTGGTGCTCGCCGGCCTGTGTTTATACGTCAATAGAGACTCGTTCACTCCGGAAGGTATTCAAATCTATCACCGCTCCGTCCAGCGCCTGGCCTTCTACCGGCGCGGGCGGCCGGATAACAGCGCCGTCTATCCCGTGTTCTTTGGGCTCAGCCGCCGGTTCAAGCTTACCGAGGTCAAGGTCATTTCGGTCGCCGAGCTGGCGACCAATAAGTATCCCCACGCGCTCTGGGACCTGGTCTCCGCGTCAAATTCGGTCCCGACGAAGGGATTTGCGTACGGCACGTATATTCCCGGCATGCAACCCAAAGTGAAAGGCGTCCCGCCCGACCCGCTCGATCCCGGCGTGCAGTACCGGCTCATCGTCCGGGCCGGTTCGCAGAAGGGCGAACACGATTTCACAGCCACGCCCCGCACTCCGTCGCCGTGAGCGGGGCAGACCCGCGGAGAAAAACGGGAGTCGCTCTCGTCCGCGTACCTCTTCTGGCCAGGACAAGCTGCCGGAGATTGCGGGCGCGGGCGATCCGCCGCGCAATTTCTTCGCGCGGTCCAACCTCACGATCAGCGTACGCGCTCCCGACTTGGCGCTGTCGTTCTCATGCCACCCGCCTACGGACGCCCGGCATGGGCGGCTGGTTACACCCGATCGGGCGATCCGCTTCGCCCCCAATCGGTGGGGGGAACTGGCGGTCCAAGCAAAGCGTCTGGCTAAAATTGGCGGAGGAGGAGATGTACCGCCGGGCTGTGGCCGGGACGCGGCAGAAGGAGGGATGGCGGCAGCTTCCCGCCGGGGATCAGCCGGCCCGCCCGCCGGAGCCGGACGCCGCTAATGGCGCCGGTTCTGGAATCTTCTGGAAAAGGCGCGCTCCAGGAGGTATGGTCAGCGTGTTGGGCGGCGGTTGCTGCCCGGTCGTCCGCCCGGCCAACACGAGACGTTATGATTAAGGCTGTCCACCATCCCCAAGGCGGTTGCGCGTCGATTCTGGTTTGCGATGTCTGCGGCAAGCGTATTTGCGAGGCGGGCGACGGGGCTGTGCTTACCGTGATGCATCCCATTCCCGAAGGCGCGGAATCCAAAGTCCTCCACGTCCACCAGACCAATTGCTACGCGATGGCCGAAAACCAGCTCGGCCACAAGCCCGGCCACGAGGAAGTGTGGCGCCACTTGCTCTGCCTGCTCTACAGCGTCGGCTTATCGCCGGAGAAGTTGCAGGCGTATTGTCCGGACCGGGCGGAAGCGCCCCCGGTGGCGATGCGCCAGGCGGCCTGATCCCGCCGGTTGGGCGGCATCCGGATCGCCCCCCCCGGCTGCGGCACTGCCGCCGGGCCGGCTAACGGCACCAGGGGGGCCGCCGCGTTGCCACTGGGTGTATCCCTGCCCCCAGCTTCACCCAACGATCCCCGCCGCGTTGTCCCAAAACGGTCGCGGCCTTGACAGGTTCCCGCGGGCTTGTACTTTGACCATCCGGTTAGTCAATCATGCGGAAGCCTTCCAATGTTCCCGCCGTGGCGCCGCGGCCGGCGCGCCGCGCCCAGACTCGCGCGGCGATTCTGGCCGCGGCCGGGCGTATTTTTGCCGACTCCGGACTCGCTGGCGCCCGCACCGAAGCCATCGCGGCGGCCGTCGGCGTCAACAAGGCGCTCCTGTATTATTATTTCAAGAGCAAGGACCGGCTGTACGCGGCGGTGATTGAGGAGCAATTTCAGGAGTTCAACCGCCGCGCGTTGGAAGTGCTCGCGGCGCCGGGACCGGCGCGCGGCGTCCTGCTGCGCTACGTGGAGCTGCACTTCGATTTCCTCAGCTCGCGGCGCCGCTACGCTTCCCTCTACCAGCAGTTGATGATGGCCGGCGGCAAACCCCTCGAACGGCTGGTGCGCCGGTACATGGTGCCGCGCAGCCAGGCCCTGGGCCGGCTGCTCGAACGCGGGATGCGCGCGGGCGAGTTCCGCCGCACCGAGCGGCTGCACACCGCTCTCTCGATCGTGGCCCTGATCGTGTTTTACTTCTCCGCCGCGCCGGTGCTGCAACTGCTCGGCCACGCCGACGCCTACCGCGAGGCGAACCTGAAGCGACGCAAGCAGGAGGTGCTCGACTTCATCCGCCACGGCCTGTTCCTCCAACCGGACGCCCCCTGGGTATGAAGCGCCGGCTGCTTTCCTTGCTCGTGGTGCTCGCCGTGATCGGCGTGGGCGTTTACTACGTCTCGACACGCCGCGCGCGCGCCGTCGTGCTCACCGGCATTGTGACCACCGATGAAGTGATTGTCGGGCCGGAAATCCAGGGCCGGTTGCAGGAATTGCGGGTCCGGGAGGGCGACACGGTCCAACGCGGCGAGCTGCTGGGGCGGATCCAACCCCAGGAGTGGCGGGCCGACATGGCGTTCTTCGTCAGCAGCGAACAGCAGTCCGCGGCGCATGTCGCCGAAGGCGAAGCAGACGTGCGCTACCAAGAAGCGCAGACGAGCAACCAAATCCGCCAGGCGGAAGCCAACCTCGCCGCGGCGGAAGCCCAGGTGCGCCAAGCGGAGGCGGACCTGGAAAACGCCCGTTTGAACTCCGGGCGCCTGGCGGGATTGTATCGTCAAGGCGTCGAGTCGGCGCAGGCGAACGACCTGGCGCGCACGGCGTGCGACGCCGCGACGGCGCGCGTCGAGTCGCTCCGCAAACAGGCGCTGGCGGCCCAGGCGTCGTTGGCGGCGGCCAACTCCAGCGCGGACTTGATCGCCGCGCGCCGGGCGGCCCTGGAGGGTTACCTGCGCCAGCGCGACGCGGCGGACGCGCAGAAGGAGAAGGCCAAGGTGCGGCTGGATTACACGGAAATCCGCGCCCCGACGGACGGCATCGTGGACGTCCGCGCGGCGCTCCCGGGCGAGGTCGTCAATCCGGGGCAAGCCATCCTTACCCTGATCAATCCGGACGATCTGTGGGTCCGCGCGGACGTTGAAGAAGGCGCCATTGACCGCATCCACCTGGGCGACCGGTTGGTGGTGCGGCTGCCCTCCGGCGCCCAGCGGGAGGGGACGGTTTTCTACCGCGGCGTGGACGCCGACTACGCCACGCAACGCGACGTGAGCCGCACCAAACGCGACATCAAGACCTTCGAAATCCGGCTGCGCTGCGACAATTCGGACCGCAGCCTCGCGGTGGGCATGACGGCCTACGTCGCCCTGCCCCCGGAGCGACGGCCGGAGAAGGCCGAACCGCGCCCGCCGAAATCGGAATGAGATCCGAAGCGCGAATGCCGATCCGAGATTCCGGGAACCGCTCCCCCGTTTTCCATCCCGGATTTCGGATTTCAACTCCCGGAAGTGGGATTCCATGTTCGACATCGAAGTTGAGAACCTGACCAAGTGCTTCGGCGATTTTTGCGCCGTGGACCGGCTGAGCTTCACCGTGGAGCACGGCGAGGTGTTCGGCCTGCTCGGGCCCAACGGCGCGGGCAAGTCCACCTTGATCCGCATGTTGACCACGCTCGTGCCCCCCACCTCTGGCACGGCGCGCATCCACGGCGACGACATCGTTCGCGCCGCCAACGCGGTCCGCCAGACCATCGGCGTCATCCCGCAGGCGATGACCTCGGACCTCGACCTGACCGCGGAGGAGAACATGGGCATCTTCGCCAAGCTTTACGGGATCCCGCGCGAGCAACGCCGGCACACCATCAGGGAATTGCTCGCCGCGGTGGACCTGGCCCAATGGGCCAACAAGCCGGTGAAGATGTTCTCGGGCGGCATGCGGCGGCGGCTGGAGATCGCGCGGGGCCTGGTGCATGAGCCAAAGATCTTCTTCCTCGACGAACCGACGACCGGCCTGGATCCGGTGTCGCGCGTCGCCGTGTGGGAGATGCTCTCGCGTCTGAAACGGGAACGCGACCTGACGATCCTCGTCACCACCCACTACATGGACGAGGCGGACAAGCTGTGCGACCGCATCGCCATCGTGGACCACGGCAAGCTGGTGGCGCTGGATTCGCCGTTGAAGCTCAAGGCCTCCATCCCCGGCAAGAACATCCTGGAAGTCAGTTTCGCCGCGGTGCCCCCGGACTGGCGGGCGACCCTGCAAGCCCTGCCCGAGGTGGCCGAGGTCAAGGCCGAGGACCACGTCTTCCGCATCTCGTCGAACAACGGGCCGCGCACGACGGTGGAGTTGATGGACGCGGCGCGCAAGGCCGGCGTCACGGTGGCCTCCCTGTCCGTGCAAAGCACGACGCTCGACGACGTCTTTGTCCATTACACCGGCCACCAACTGCGCGACGCGTTGCAGGCCCCGGACGCGGCCGCCAGCCCCTTCATGCTGCGCCACTAAGCCGCTCCCGCCGCCATGCACCGCATTCTGGCGATTATCGAGCGTGACCTGCGCCGCTTCCGGCGCAGCCCGACGCTGATCGTCGTCTCGATGATCATGCCGCTGGTGCAACTGGTCGTCCTGGGCTACGCCTTTGGCGGCAAGGTCAAGAACCTCCAGGTCGGCGTCGTGGACCAGGACCACGGCGTGCCGGCGGTGAAGCTCAAGGAACTGTGCCAGGCGGTGGCCGCCAACGCCCGCACCTTCAACACCGTCGCCTACCCCGACGAGGCCGCCGCGCTGCGCGACCTCCGTGAGGGCCGGATCAGCGCCGTGCTCCACATCCCGCCGCAGTTCTCCCGCAAGGTGCTGGCCGGCGCCAATCCCCGCGTGGCACTGATCGAGGACAACACGGACCAATTCGCCGCCTCCGCCCTCGAAGGCACGATGAGCCAGATGCTCGGCCCCTACAACCAGAGCGCGCCTCCGCCGCGGATGAGCGCCCACGCGACGCTCTCGGTGGTGGAGGTGTATCCCTACGTGCCCTACATCCAGTACCTGCTGCCCGGCACCATCGTCCTGGCCATCTTCGTCTCCGCCATGATCGGCGGCGGCATCATCTACATCGACGACAAGGCTCGCGGCCTGCACGAAGGCTATCTGGTCACGCCCATCCGCAAGTTCGAGTTGATCTTGGGTTTCAATCTCGCCGGTGCCGCCAAGGCCATCCTCGCCGGATTGGTCCTGGTCACCGTCGGCTCGCTCATCGCCGGCATCCCGGACCCGCTCAACCTGGCCCGCCTGGCGCGGATGCTTGTGCTCGTGGTGGCCACGGCGCTGGCCTTGATCAGCATGATGTTCCTGCTGATGGTGCGGGTGAGCGATCCGCTGGTGCCGCGCGCCACCTTCGGCGTCCTCAACACCGTGCTGTTCTTCCCCAGCGGCGCCGTCTATCCCATCCAGGCCTTTCCGACGTGGATGAAAGTCATCACCGCCGTGGACCCGTTCACCTACGCCGTCCACGGGTTCAAGGAACTCGTGCTCAAGAACACGGGCCTGCTGGCCATCGGTCCGGACCTCGCCTTCCTGGCCGGCTTCACCGTGCTGGCGATGGTCGCCGCCACGCTGCTCTTCCGCCGCACCTTGTGAACCCGGCCCGCCGGCCGCGCCGGCCGCGCCGGCCCGCCGCGCCGTCCGACCTTCCGTCTCGCCGGCCTTGGCCGGAGCGTGACGCTCCCGCCAGGGTTGGATTTTACTTGTCTCCCGGTGGCGCAAGAGTAGCATCACGATTGTCCGCTGGGATCGCAGCCCGCCCCGGTCGGCGGGCCGGTGGCGCGTTGGCGATCTTTGGAAAACAGCGGGGGCGCGGTCCCAATGTGAATCAACTGGAGAGCAACACCATGAAAACCAAGCTCAACCTCCTGGCGGCGGCGGTCTTCCTGGTGACGGCGGGCAGCGCCGGCGCCGCCGTGCGCTACGTGGACGGGAACAGCACCAACGCCACGCCGCCCTACACCAACTGGGCCACCGCCGCCGCCACCATCCAGGCCGCCGTGGACGCGGCCGACGCGGGAGATGAGATCGTGGTGACCAACGGAATCTATGCCACCGGCGGGCGGGCGGTGGTGGGCACCATGACGAATCGCGTGGCGGTGGACAAGCCGCTGACCGTGCGGAGCGTCAACGGCCCGGCTGTCACGGTGATCCAAGGCTACCAAGTGCCCGGCGCCAGCAACGGCGATGGCGCGGTTCGGTGCGTGTATCTGACCAACGGCGCCAGCCTCTCCGGGTTCACCTTGATGCAAGGAGCCACCCGGAGCGCCGGAGATTGGCGTGAGCAAAGTGGCGGCGGGTTGTGGTGTGAAGCAACGAATGTGTTGGTTTCAAACTGTGTACTGGCAGGCAACTCGGCGGCCAGGTGGGGCGGAGGAGCGGGTGAAGGCGCTTTGACCAACTGCGTATTGACCGGCAATTGGGCGGGATGGTACGGAGGCGGCGCGGGTTATGGCACCCTGGTCAATTGCACCTTGAGCAATAACTGGGCGGGCAGCGGAGGCGGGGTGTGCAATAGCACGCTCAACAACTGCACCTTGAGTGGCAATAGGGCCGTTGCATGGGGCGGCGGCGCGGTCGGCGGGGCTGCTGCCTGGAGCAGCACTCTGAGCAACTGCACATTGACAGGAAACTTCGCCGATTTCGGCGGTGGCGTTGGATCTTACAGCGCGCTCAATAATTGCACCCTGACCGGCAACTACGCTACAAACGAGGGCGGAGGAGCGTTCATGGCGATGCTCAACAACTGCATCATCCACTTCAACACTGCTGCTGCGGGACCGAATCACGGGGGCAGTACCTTGAACTACTGTTGCACGACGCCCGATCCCGGAGGCTTGGGCAACATCACCAACGCGCCGCTGTTCGTGGATTACGCCGGCGGTAATCTGCGGTTGCAATCCAACTCCCCCTGCATCAACGCCGGCTTCAACGCTTACGCCGCCGGCACAACGGACCTGGACGGCCATCCGCGCATCGTCCACGGCACCGTGGACCTCGGCGCCTACGAGTTCCAGGGGCCCGGCTCGGCGATTTCCTACGCCTGGCTCCAGCAATATGACCTGGCCACCGACGGCTCGGCGGATTACGCCGACCCCGACGGCGACGGCATGAACAACTGGCAGGAGTGGCGCTGCGGCACCGATCCCAGAAACGCGGCCTCGGTGTTGCGCCTGCTGTCGGCGCCGCCCGCCGGCAGCAACGTCACCGTGACCTGGCAGAGCGTCTCCGGGATGAGCTATTTCCTGGAGCGCAGCACGAACCTGGCGGTGTCTCCGCCCTTCACGATGTTGGCCACCAACCTGCCCGGCCAGGCCGGCACCACGAGCTTCACGGACACCAACGCCGCCGCGGCCCGGCGCTTCTACCGCGTGGGCGTGCCGTAGCCGCCCGAAGAAAGTCCACCGACCGGTGGCGCGGCAACAATCCCCCCGGCGCGCGGTGTCCGGGAACCTCCTTGCCCGACCGCCAGCGGCTCGGCATAGTCCGCCGATCTGAAAATCCTCGTGGCCATCACCGGCGCCAGCGGCGCGCTCTACGCCCAGCGGTTGCTGGACAACCTGGAGCCGCGCCAGCACGAGGTCCACGTCGTGCTGAGCCACTACGCCCCGCAGGTCATCCGCGCGGAACTACCCGGCGGACTGCGGCTGCCAGCGGGCGTGACGTCGCATGGGGTGAAGAGCATGAACGCCCCGTTCGCCAGCGGCTCGAATCCGCCGGACGCGATGGTCGTCATCCCCTGCACGATGGGCACGCTGGGCCGCATCGCGCACGGCACCAGCGAGGACGTGTTGCTGCGCGCCGCCGACGTGGTGCTCAAGGAAAAGAGGAAGCTGATCCTCGTGCCGCGCGAGACGCCGTTGAATCTGGTCCACGTGAAAAACTTCGAGTTGCTGCTGCTGGCCGGCGCGACGATCCTGCCCGCCAATCCGTCGTTTTACACCGGGCCGCAGACCGTCGAGCAGGTGGCGGACACGGTGGTGGCGCGGGTGCTGGATCATCTGGGCGTGGCGCAGAAGCTGGTGGAGCGGTGGCAAGACGAGAAGGAATGAAAGCCGTTGCCTCCCGGAGTGGCGCGTTTTAGGTTCGGGGCATGGATTACCACATTTCGATGGCCGAGTCGGCGGAGGGCGTCGCCACCGTCTGACCATGCCGCGGCTTCCCAGGTCAATCACTTGCAGGCGGTCCGCGCCCTGGAAAAGGCCGGCTTCCTCGTCATCCGCCGAGGCAAACCCGTCGTCCTGTCGGACGGACTTCGGACGGTCACGATTCCCCGGCACAATCCGGTGAACGCCCTCACGCTGGGGCAGATCGCGCGCCGAGCCGGCTTCAGGCCCGACGAATTTAGAAGAATGCTCTAACACCCGCTCCACTCGTGCTGGCCGCGATTCGCAATTGGGGAGAATTCGTCCGGTTTTCCCACACCGTCTTCGCCCTGCCCTTCGCGCTGGCGGCGATGACCGTGGCGGCGCGCGAACACCGCGGCTGGCCCGGTTGGCGGACCTTCGGCCTGATCCTCGCCGCGATGGTCTGCGCCCGGACCTGCGCCATGAGTTTCAACCGCATCGTGGACCGCCAGTTCGACGCGCTGAATCCGCGCACGGCCAACCGCCACCTGCCCAGCGGACGGATCACGCTGGTAAGCGCGGTCCTGCTTTGCGCTTTGTCCGCCGCGGGCCTCGTCGGCGCCAGCTACTTCCTCAACCCGCTCTGCTTCTATCTCTCCCCGGTCGCGCTGGGGGTCGTTTGCTTCTACTCGCTGACCAAGCGGTTCACCGACTACACGCACGTCTTCCTCGGCCTGGCGCTGGCGCTGGCGCCCATCGGCGCGTGGCTGGCGGTCAAGGGCGCGAACGTCTCCGTGCTGGAGATGCTCCAGATGCTCGTGTTGGCGGGGGCGGTGGTGTTGTGGCTGGTGGGCTTCGACATCATTTACGCGCTGCAAGACTTTGAGTTCGACCGCCAGCACGGCCTGCGTTCGCTCGTGGTGGCGTGGGGGCCGGCCAACGCGCTCACCGCGGCGTTCCTGGCGCACATGCTGATGTGCGGACTACTGTTCGCGTTCGGCGTGCTCTGCCGCTTCCGCTTCTGCTATCTGATCGGCTGGCTCGTCATTGTCGCCTGTCTCTTTCTGGAACACTGGATTGCCCGCCGGCGCAGCCTGCGGTGGATCAACACCGCCTTCTTCCGGCTCAACGCCCTGGTCAGCGCCGTCTTCCTCGTCGTGACGGCGGCGGAAGTCATCTTCCGCGGCGGTTTCAAATTGCAATAGTGAGCGTCGCCGCCGATGCTCGCTCCCAACGTTATGCGCCCCCGCTTTTCCGCCATCGTCGGCGCGGTCCTGCTGGCGGCCGGTCTGGACGCCGCCCTTGGCCAGCCTTCACCTCCATCGAATCCTTATGCCCGCTGGGAGAATGGGCCGCCGCACGACGACACCTTCTTCCCGATCGCCGTGTGGCTCCAGCCGCCCGGCAAGGCAAAGCCGTATCTCGCCGCCGGCTTTAACACCTACGTCGCCCTCTGGAACGGGCCGACGGAGGAACAACTCGCCGAGTTGAAGCGCGCCGGCATGAAACTCATCTGCGACCAAAACGACGTGGGCCGGAAACACCTCGCCGATCCGACGATCATCGGCTGGATGCACGGCGACGAACCGGACAACGCCCAGTCGCTCGGCCCCGGCAAGGGTTACGGGCCGCCGGTGGCGCCGGAGAAAATCGTCCGGGATTACCAGCGCATCCGCGCCGCCGACCCGACGCGGCCGGTGATGCTCAACCTGGGCCAGGGGGTCGCGTACGGCAATTACATCGGCCGCGGGGTGCGCCGGAATCGGCCCGAGGATTATCCCGAATACGTGCAGGGCTGCGACATCGCGTCGTTCGACATCTATCCGGTCGTCCATGACAAACCGGAAGTGGCGGGCCAGCTCGGGTTCGTCGCCCGCGGCGTCGCGCGCCTGGTCCAGTGGGCCGGGCCGGAGCGCCTCGTGTGGAACTGCATCGAATGCACGCGCATCGGCAACCCCACGCGCAAAGCCACTCCGCGCCAGGTCCGGGCCGAAGTCTGGATGTCGCTCATCCACGGCTCGCGCGGGATCATCTACTTCGTCCACGAATGGCAGCCGCGCTTCAACGAATCGGCCCTGCTCAGCGATCCGGAAATGCTCACCGCTGTCACCGACCTCAACAAACAAATCACCCGGCTGGCGCCCGTCCTGAACGGCGCGACAATAACCAACGCCGTCAGCGTGGCATCGGAGAACACGGAGTTACCTATTGCCGTCATGGCGAAACGAAAGGACGGCGCGCTGTATGTCTTTGCCGTCGGGATGCGGGACGGCCGTACGACGGCGACGTTCACGCTCACGGGATCCACGGGCGCAGACACCGTGGAAGTGCTCGATGAAAACCGCACGCTGGCCGCGAAAGACGGCGTCTTCCAAGACCGCTTCGCGCCGTGGGACGCGCATCTTTACCGGCTCAAAGCGGCGCCTGCCACAAGCCGATAGCCGGCACGGAGAGATCCGGCGGGTGTTCAACCTTCGAAGTTCGGATTTCCTTCGACCGGCGGACTTCGCCCGCCTTCGGCGCCTGGCATCGGCTTTTGCCAACCCCGCCGGTTCTGCTAAACCTGTCCGGTGACTTTCTTCGTCCAGCGGAGCCAACTGCGCGACCTTTACGACAAGGTCGCCGCGGGCGAGCGCCTTTCCGAGGCCGACGCCTTGCGGCTTTTCGAGAGCAAAGACCTCAACGCCATCGGCGCCCTTGCGAATCTCGCCTGCCAGCGCAAGGTCGGCCCCCGCGCCAGTTACATCCTCAACCGCTACGTCAACTACTCGAATTACTGCATCCTCTCCTGCCAGTTCTGCTCGTTTGCGCGCAAGAAGCGCGACGCCGACGGCTTCGAGTTGACGGTCGAGCAGATTGTGCGGAAGGCGCGTGAGGCGCTGGCGTTGGGCATCACGGAGCTGCACATCGTCGGCGGACTGCATCCCTCGCTGCCCTTCCGCTACTACACGGACATGCTTCAGGCGCTGCGGGCGCTCGACGCGCGGCTCCAGCTCAAATGCTTCACCGCGATTGAAATCCTCCACCTCGCCTGGCTCGCCAAAAAATCCGTCGAGCAAACCTTGATTGAACTGCGCGACGCCGGCCTCGACTCGCTCACCGGCGGCGGGGCGGAGATTTTCCGGAAGGAAGTGCGTTCGACCATCGCCAAAGGCAAGGAGTCGGCGGAGGAATACCTGGACGTGCATCGGACCTGGCATCGCCTGGGCGGACGCAGCACCTGCACGATGCTCTTTGGCCACGTCGAATCGCTCGCCGACCGCGTGGATCACCTGCGCCGCCTGCGCGAGTTGCAGGACGAGACGCACGGCTTCGTCGGCTTCGTGCCGCTGCCCTATCACCCGGATAACAACGAGATTCCGGTGCCAACGCCGCCGACCGGTTTCGACACGCTGCGCACCCTCGCCGTAAGCCGGCTCTTCCTCGACAACTTCGACCACCTCACCGCCTACTGGGTCGGCATGGGGTTGAAGCTGGCGCAAGTCGCGCTGAGCTACGGCGCGGACGATCTGCACGGCACGATTGTGGAGGAACACATCTTCCACATGGCCGGCGCGACCTCGCCGCAGTTGCAGACCGAGGCGGCAATGGTCAAGGCCATCCGCGAGACCGGCCGTGTGCCCGTCCAACGCGACACCTTCTACCAGCCGATCAAGGTGTGGGGCGACGCCGCTCCCGCGACTGCCGAGGCCGGCGAAGAAGTCAGCACTGCCGGAGGGGAATCTGTTGGCGGGGTGAGACAGTGAACGGCGCTACGCCACCCTTGACCTCCCTTGCGAGCCGGTGGAAATCCAAGCCGGACGCCGGAATGCGTTGCGGCCCGTGCCGGCATGGTTAATTTTGGGCGCGGAAGCTCTCCCGGCGGCGCTGTCACGGCACGGCGTCCGGGGACGGACAGGCCCAATGTCAATCGCAGCGTTTCACAGTCCGCAGCGGACGGTCCATCTGGCCGGCCCGGGGACACCAACCGGAGACGCGCCTGGGGCGCGATGCTCCAGGGTCCGCCCGCATCGGGATCAGCCATGACCGCCGGCCCGGTCCCCAACCCACCGAAGCCGGGGCACGATTACACCCTCCGCTCCGACCTGGCCAAGCTGTGCCTGCCGCAGACGTTCCGGGATGCGAACAAGAAGCTGGCGTGGGTGAATTCAATCTGCCTGCTGTTCCTTCTCATCGGCCTGATGGGCCTGAAGCCGCCGCGGATCATCGTGAAGCCGCTGGCCCAGCCCACGGAGATCGTGCCGGTGGTCTTCACGCCGCCCGAAGATGCGCCGGAAACCCACGCGCAGCCCAAGGCTGAAGACACGGAGCCGCCGCCCCGGGACCAACCCGCCGATCCGCCGCAGATCGCCACCGTCGTGGCGTCCAGTTCGGCGGCGGTGGCCTTCGCCGTGCCGGTGCAGGGGCCGGTATTGGTGGCGCGGGAGGCGCATTTCGCCAGTCCGCCACACGCTGGACAGGCGCCGGCGCCGACGCCCAAGCCCACGGCCTTTGACCCGCAGGCCGCGACCGGCGGCCATTACCCCATCCCTTCCTACCCCCGGGCCGAACGGCTGGCGCGCCACGAGGGCAAGATCCTGCTCTCCGTCGTCGTGGATGCCAGCGGGGCGCCCCGTTCCGTGACCGTGAAGGACAGTTGCGGCTGGCCCGCGCTGGACCGCTACGCGGCTGATTGGGTGAGGCGCAACTGGCAATGGGTGCCAGGGGGCGTCCGCTATTACCATGTGCCGGTCATCTTCCGGATTCAGTGACCGCATTGCGCCATCGACAAGCGCGGAAGCGCGTCGCTAGTCTGGGGAGCCGTCACCGCAACCTCCTCCCCGGCGGTGGGCGTTGCGCGGGCGCAACGTGAGAACACGACGAGAACACCTATGTTGGCGAACATCCTGGCGGATTACTTCGAGAAAGGCGGACCGGTCATGTGGCCCATCCTCCTCACGGCGCTGGTGGCCGTGGCCGTGGTGGGCGAGCGGACCTTTTGGTGGTGGCGCGAGAGCCTGCGCCGCGACCCGGCGACCCTCGAGAAACTGTTCGCCGCCCTGGAAAACGGCGACTTCCCGGAGGCGGCCCGGCTGGCGAACAATTCCCCCGACCCGATCCTCCGCATGGTGTATCACGGGCTGAACCACTACCACTCCTCGCTGCAAGGGGCGTTGCAGGTGGCCGCCGGCGTGGAGCTCCAGCGCGCCGGGCGGTTCCTGGTGGTCATGGACACACTGGTGACGCTGGCCCCGCTGCTGGGCCTGCTCGGCACCGTGTCCGGCCTGTTCAAGACCTTCCTGTCCATCGGCGGCGAGGAACTGGCCATCAAGAGCGTCACCGGCGGCGTCGGCGAGGCGCTCATCGCGACCATGTGCGGGCTGGCGATCGCCATCTTCTCGCTGGTGCCGTTCAACCTGTTCAGCCGCAAGACCGCGCAATTGGAATTCGAGCTGGAGGCGGCGGCGACCAACGTCGAAATCATGGTCACTGCGGCCAAGCAGCGCGGCATTGAGACCCAGGTCTTGCGGCCGGGAAATCCCGATTCAGGCCCCGCGCCGTCGCCGCCCGCGGTTCCACGGACGCCGTTCCCAACTGACAAACCATGAAGATCGGTTCTCCCCTGCCGCGCAGGAAGGCGCGGATCGAGATCATCCCGCTGATCGACATCATGTTCTTTCTGCTCGCCTCGTTCATGATGGCCAGCCTCTCGATGATCAAGTTGCAATCCATCAAGATGAACCTGCCCACCGCCGTGTCGGCGCGGCGCGTCTTTGACCCGGACATCATCAACATCGCCGTGGACAAGCTGGGCAATCTCTACGTCGGTAAAACGCAGGTCAACATGGTGCAGTTGAGCGAAATCCTCTCGAACCAATTCCGCGTCAACACCAACGTCCCCGTCTATATCAGCGGGGACAAGGCGGCCACCCACGGCATGATGATCGGAGTGCTCGACTTGGTGCGACGCGTCGGGATCGAGCGGGTCTCCTTCGCCATCAGCCCTCCGCCCGTCGCGCAACCGTGACCGTGAGGCCGGGTCGGGGGCCGCCGGAGTTCCGCGTTCCCTGGTTCGGGGCGGCCTGACGGCGGAAGGCTGGCGGCGGTGTCCGGGACCGCTACTTCGCCGGGGACGGCGCGTTGGTGCCGGCCTGGGCGAGTTTCTCCTGCAACGCGTTCCACTGCTTCGCCAGATCATTGAACTCCGTGACGACCTTGTTGTACTTCCCGACGAAGTCGTTCCGGTCCTCGGCGAGCTTTTGCATCTCTCCGTTCTGGCGTTTGATATCCTCGTTCTGCTTGGTGATCCCGTCATTCGCCCGCTGCAGCGCCTCCTTGTAAACGTCCACCTGCTTGAGTTGCCGCTCGGTTTCCCCGTGCGCTGCCTCGGCCTCCCTGGCAAGCTTAAGGAGATCTTGGCGGTTGCTCTTCACGGTGTCGGTCAGCTCGCTTTTCAACCGGTCCAGCCGGGTGACCTCCGCTTCCAATCGTTTCACGTCCCCTTCCAGGCCGATGATCCGCTGGTCCTTGCTGTGGACAGTGTCCGTCAGGGTCTGGATCTGCTGGTAAGCTTGGCCTTCGCGATGCCACTGGAAGGCGGCCAGCGCGCACAAGCCCAGCGAAGCCACGATCAACAGGTTCACCAAAAAGTGCTTCATGTTCGGTCGGTTTTCTCGACTCGCCGCGGGCGAGGATTCGAAACTCGGCGGATCGCTTCCGCCTCATGCTCCCGCGCGCAGCCCGCCGACGGTGACAGTTCCGCTCCCGCTTGTCAAAGTCGCGCGGAGGGTCCGGATGGGGCGGCAGATTTCGTCCGGGCAAGGCAGCCCGCCCGTTCGCGCCATCCGCACTTTCGAGCAATCCCGCAACAGGTGGAGCAAGAGCGCGGGCGACAGCCGGGCGCAGGTGCGTTAAGCTCCTTTCAACATTTAACAACAAGAAAGAATTCAATTATGCAAACACGCAAACTTGGTAAAAGTAATCTGACAGTCTCGGCCATCGGGCTGGGCTGCATGGGAATGAGTTTTTCCTACGGTCCGCCCAAGGACAAAGCGGAGATGACCGCTCTGTTGCGGACCGCCGTGGATCATGGCGTCACGTTCTTCGACACCGCCGAAGTCTATGGCCCGTTCATCAACGAGGAACTCGTCGGCGAAGCCCTCGCGCCGTTCCGTGGCAAAGTGGTCATCGCCACCAAATTCGGTTTCGATCTCAGTCCGAACAAAGATCCACGCGGAATGAAAGGCTTGCCGGGTTTGAACAGCCGGCCGGAGCGCATCCGGCAGGTGGCCGACGAATCGCTGAAGCGGCTCAAGGTGGACGCCATTGATCTGTTTTATCAGCATCGCGTGGACCTGGACGTGCCGATTGAAGACGTGGCGGGCGCGGTGAAGGAATTAATCCAGGCCGGCAAGGTGAAACATTTCGGCCTGTCCGAAGCCGGCGTGCAGACGATCCGCCGCGCACACAAGGTCCAGCCGGTCACGGCGCTCCAGAGCGAATACTCGTTGTGGTGGCGCAAGCCGGAGGCGGAGGTGATCCCGACACTCGAAGAACTCGGCATCGGCCTGGTGCCTTACAGCCCGCTGGGCAAGGGTTTTCTCACCGGCGCGATGGACTCGGCCACGACTTTCGACAGCTCGGATTTCCGCAGCCGACTGCCGCGCTTCACGCCGGAGGCGCTCAAGGCGAATCAGGCGCTGATTGACCTGCTCGGCCAGATCGCCAAAAAGAAAAACGCGACGCCGGCTCAGATTGCGCTGGCGTGGTTGCTGGCACAGAAGCCGTGG
>JAJXZI010000274.1 GCA_021780115.1 bacterium
CCATTTCGACGCGGCGCTCCGAGGGCCACGGCCACCGGTTGTTCGCCTGGCTCGTCGCCCAGGCGCGGGCAGCGGACTGCGATCAACTTCACTTGGACTCGGGCGTGCAGCGCTTCGCCGCCCACCGATTCTACCTGCGAGAGCGGCTGGAGATCACTTGCCACCACTTTGCGCTGAAACTGAAATGACGGCGCGCATCGCCTGGGTCACGGGAGCGGGCGGCTTGATCGGGAGCTGGCTCGTGCGGAACGCCGCCCGCTTGGCTCCGGAGTTCCGCGTGATCGGCCTGACCCGCGCACACCTCGACTTCACGGACTTCGCCGCTGTTGGTCGGCGCTTCCGGTACGACCGCCCACGGTTGGTCATCCATTGCGCCGCTTTGAGCCGGAGCCCGGCCTGCCAGGCCAGCCCGCCGTTGGCCCGCGCGGTCAACGTTGAAGCCACCGCCCGCCTGGCGGAGCTTGCGGCGGAGATTCCCTTCATCTTCCTTTCAAGCGACTTGGTTTTCGACGGGCGGCAAGGCTGCTACCGCGAAACCGACGCCTTGAATCCGCTTAGTGTTTACGGCGAAACCAAAGCCGAGGCGGAGTGTCGCGTGCTCGCCAATCCCCGGCACACCGTCCTCCGCACGTCTCTGAACGGCGGCGCCTCGCCCGCCGGCAATCGCGCGTTCAACGAGGAGATGCGCCTGGCTTGGCAGGCGGGCAACACGCTGAAACTTTTTATCGACGAATTCCGCAGCCCGATTCCCGCTGTCGTCACGGCCCGCGCCGTTTGGGAAATCGCGCGGCGGAACCAGCCCGGGCTGTACCACTTGGCCGGGGCCGAGCGACTCTCGCGCTGGCAGATCGGAGAACTGCTCGCCGCGCGCTGGCCGCAACTGCAGCCGCGGCTCGAGGCCGCGTCGATCCGGGATTACGTCGGCGCGCCGCGGCCGGCGGACACTTCCCTCGATTGCGGCAAGGTGCAGCGCCTGCTTTCGTTTCGCCTGCCCGGTCTGACGGAGTGGCTGCGCGCCCATCCGGACGAGGTTTTCTGAGCGGCGCCACCGGCGAGACTGGTGGGCGGCGATTCCGCCGGCAAGTGGTTTGCCCGGGGACCACCGGCTGGTTCTCCGCGCTCGGACGGTCGGAAGACGAAACGCGCGTTTGACTATTCGGACCGCTTTCCTTAGTGTCATGCCCGGTTCACCAATCCATTCCAAACGACGAAATATACAATTTGAGGGAAAGACCATGCCTCCGAAACCAACGGATAAACCCGCTACGCCCGACACCAAGGCCGCCGACGCCGCCAAGCTCGCCGCCGCGCGCTCCCGCGATCTCGACGCCGCCATTTCCACCATCACCAAGACCTATGGCGAAGGCTCCATCATGCGCCTCGGCGACGAGCGGGCGCGGGTGAAGATCGACGTCATCCCAACGGGGGCGCTGGGTCTGGACCTGGCGCTGGGCGTCGGTGGCATCCCGCGCGGGCGCGTCGTCGAGATTTTCGGGCCGGAATCGTCCGGCAAGACCACGCTCATGTTGCACGTGATTGCCAGCGCGCAAAAGGGCGGCGGGTTGGCGGCGTTCATCGACGCCGAGCACGCGCTCGATCCCGCCTACGCCAAAAAGCTCGGGGTGAACCTTGACGATCTCCTCGTCTCCCAACCGGACAGCGGCGAAGAGGCGCTGACCATTTGCGAAACGCTTGCCCGCTCGAACGCGCTGGACGTGATCGTGATCGACTCGGTGGCCGCACTGGTGCCGAAGGCCGAGTTGGAAGGGGAGATGGGCATGGCGACGATGGGCATGCAGGCGCGCTTGATGAGCCAGGCCCTGCGCAAGCTCACCGCCATCCTCGCCAAGGCCAAGACCGCCTGCATCTTCACCAACCAGATTCGCGAGAAGGTGGGCGTGATGTTCGGCAACCCGGAAACCACGCCCGGCGGCAAGGCGCTCAAGTTCTACGCCAGCGTGCGGCTGGACATCCGGCGCAAGGACACGATCAAAGACGCCGCCGGCAACGCCCTCGGTAGCCACGTCAAAGTGAAGGTGGTGAAGAACAAGACCGCGCCACCGTTCGCCGAAACCGAGTTCGACATCCTTTTCAACCACGGCATCAACAAAGAAGGCAGCATCCTCGAAGTGGGTCTGGAGCACGGCGTGGTGGAAAAGAAGGGCGCCTGGCTGCAATTCGCTGGCGAACTGATCGGCCAGGGCAAGGACGCCGCCCAGAAGGCTCTCGCCGAAAATCCGGCGCTGGCGCAGAAGATCGTGGACGCGATTTTGGCAAAACGCAGTGAGGCGACAACAGCGACGACGGCCGCGGTTTGATGCCCAGTGAGCCACAGGCTTCCGGGCCATGAGCGGCTGCCCCGGCCCGAAAGTGACATGAATAGCCAAGGACGATCCTGCGTCATCGGGCTATGTTCTCGCGTTTATGCGGCGGCCCATGCAGATGAAACCGGATCTTCTCCAGGCCGGAGAGCGTGTCGGTTGGCGAGGCTTGAGGGGCAACGGGGCGACGGCGTTCACGTTGATCGAACTGCTGGTGGTGATCGCTATCATCGCCATTCTCGCCGGCCTGCTGCTTCCCGCACTGGCCAAAGCGAAGCAAAAGGCCCGTGAAACCCAGTGCGTCTCCCAACTGCACCAGGCCGGCTTGGCCATGCACATGTATCTGTCGGAATACGACGACCAGTTCTTCTGGCTCGGCGCCAACATGAACACGGACGGCATGGAGTGGTTTGTCTGGGCGGGGCGGACCAACGGCAACCTCTACACCGGCCAGGCCAACATCTTCAACCGCATCGACCGTCCGCTGAACCACTACGGCCTCAACGAAACCCTCGTCACCTGCCCGCTGGACCAGGGGCGCAGCGACTCCCTGCCGCATCGCCTGTGCGAGTGGGTCGGCAATTCATACATCTTCAACGCCATTGGAGATCCGCCGCTATACCCGGGCGGTATCGTCGCCCGCCGGGCCTCGACGATCCTCCGGCCGGCGGCCACGGTCCTGTTCGGCGACGGCGTCCTGCCCTTTCCGAACAACCCCACCGGCTGGCACCGCTCCCGTCCGCCCGGCGGCAACGTGGCGCTGGTGGACGGCCACGTCGAAGCGCACACCACCACCAGCGTTACCAACTTGATCTGGTAGCGCCCGCGGGCCGGCCCGGCCGCAGGGCAACGGCGAGGACCGCTCCGCCCCGTCCTCCGGCGCCGGAAATTCCGGCCCTTTACGTCCGAAATAAATCCGAAAAGAATTTCCACCCTCGGACGGTATTTGTCCCACCCCACCGCTTACGATTCGGGCATAAACCTGAATCAAACCATGACAAGTCAACGACAACTGGAATTGGGATTCAACCAAGCGCGGGCGTTCCAACTCGCCCACCGGCGGCAGCCGAAGCCGAGCCGGGCGCAGTGGTGGTTTCAACAAATGCGCCAGGCGGTGGACCAAGCCCTGGACTGGCAGCCCGCGCCCGCCGCCCCACCGCAACAAACCTGGCTCGAACTGACCAAACGCTGGCAGCGCGCTTGAGCGCCGAGCCACGGAGGATACCGTTCCGTTCTCCTGTCCCAACTCGCTCGCCAGGGCAGGGGAGGTTCGCCCTTCGTGCTCGATGCGGTTCCGTCCGATGACGAGGACGCGGACGACGCGAAATCGGCTGGGCCGCGTCGCGGGAACGGCGCCGCTGGAAATCACCGCCGCCTGCGGGTCAACCCGCGCTCTCGTCTTCCCGTTGCTGCCGTTCCAGGATCTTGTCGATGGTCTTGTCGAGCAAGTCGCGGTAGGCGTGGACGTCGAGACCGTTTGCGTCGGGCCGGCCGTTCACGGCATACAGCCAACCAGTGCCGTAAGGTTCCTGGTTGATGAGTGTGATTTTCTCCTTCAGCGCCGAATTGGCGCCCAGAAAGCTGCCGTCCGCCACACAGAACACGTCCGCGATGGCCTTGAAGCCTTCCACCCAGCCGATGATCTGGCCGGAAGCGACCGTCGCGCCCGGCGGAATTTCGAAGCCGTGCTCCACCATCTCGCCGAGCATCCGGGTCGCGAATTTCGTCAGTCCCACGCGCCACACGCCGCCTTCTTGTGGCGCCAGCCAGTAGTGCGACGGGCTGTAGCAGAATTCCACGGGCAAATCCGTGACGAAGCGCGAGCGCCGGTAGTGCAGGGTCCTCGGTGGTGCCGGGTTCATGATGCGGGGGCAAGCTAGGGGCGGTGCGCGCGGACTGGCAAGCGCGAACAAAATTCTCGCCAAGCCCTCCGGGCGGATTATCCTTTTGCAGGTTGCAGCCATGATCTATTTCGACCACAATGCGACAACGCCCCTGCACCCGGTGGCGCGCGACGCGTGGCTTGCGGCCGCCGAGAGCTACATTGGCAATCCGTCCAGTCCGCACCGCGTCGGCGGCCGGGCGGACACCGCGTTGAACGACGCGCGGCGCCGGCTCGCCGCGATCCTTGGTTGCGACCCCTTCGACATCGTCTGGACCTCTGGCGCGACCGAGGCGAACAACATGGCGCTCCACCATTTCGCCCGCTGGCTCCCGCGCGACGCCGAAGTCTGGGTTTCCGCCATCGAGCACCCCTGTGTGCTTCACGCCACCCAGCATCATTTCGCTGGCCGGCATCGGTTCATCCCGGTTACCCCGGGCGGCGCCGTGGACATGGACTGGCTGATCGCCGAGTTGGCCGACCGGCGGCCAGGGTTGGTCGCCGTCATGGCCGCCAACAACGTCACCGGCGTGCTCCAGCCGTGGCGCGAGATTCTGGCCATTTGCCGCAGCTACGGCGTCCCGTTTTTCTGCGACGCGGTGCAGTGGCTCGGCAAGCTGCCCGCGCAGGGCCTCGGCGACTGTGATTTCCTGAGCGGCTGCGCCCACAAATGCGGCGGCCCGCGCGGCATCGGCTTTCTCAAGGTGCCGGCCAAAGGACGCATCCACCCGCTGCTGCTCGGCGGCAGCCAGGAGGAAGGCCGGCGGGCCGGCACGGAAAACGTGGCGGGCGCCCTCTCGCTGGCGGCCATCCTGGAGCAGCGAGAGAAGGAGATCGCCGCCGGCGGGCACATCGAGCGCGAAGGCTGGCGGGCGGAGTTCGAGCGGGAAGTCCTGCATCGCCTGCCCGGGAGCGACATCGTTGCGGGCGGGCAACCGCGGCTTTGGAACACCGTTTCGCTGCTCGCCCCCGAAGCCGAGTGCCCGCAACGCTGGCTGGTGAAGCTGGACAAGTTTGGCTTCGCCGTTTCCTCCGGCTCGGCCTGTTCCAGCGGCAAGGAGGAGCCGTCGCACGTTCTGACCGCGATGGGCCTCGCGCCCGACGACGCCAGCCGCGCGCTCCGGTTGAGCAGCGGCTGGGAAACGCCGCGCGAACAGTGGCACGGCCTGGCCGACGCGCTCGACAAGGCCAATGCCGAAATGCAGCAGCCGGCGGCCCCGCCCCAAGCGTTGGCGGGACACGCCGCCTCACTACGGCTGTGACCACGTCCGCTTCCATGATCCCCCGCCCTTTGTCCCAGGCTTCGATCTCGCGATCCGAGGACGGCGGACGACGACGGGCGCGATGCGGCCGATGCGCGGTCAACGCCTTGTTCGGTTTGGAGCCGTTCACCCTCTGCCCCGAAGGATTCCATCCATGAAAACCAGCATGTCCCGCCGTTCCGCGCTCACCACCATTGCCGGCAGCGCCGTCGCCCTCAGCGCCTTGCCCCTCGCCTCCCGCGGCCTCGCCGCCGATGCGGAGCGCGCCCGGCTCAAAGGTAATATCCACCACTCCGCCTCCGCCTGGTGCTACAGCAAGCTGTTCAGCGGCACGAACGCGACGATGACCTTCGAGGACTTCTGCCGCGAATGCGCCCGGATGGGCCTCGAGTCGGTCGAACTGCTCGGCCCGGACCAATGGCCGGCCGTCAAAAAGGCCGGTCTCACCTGCGCCATGTGCAACGGCCCGGACAACATTCCCTACGGCTGGAACCGCGTGGAACACCACGACGATTTGCTGCCCAAGTTCGAGAAGGCCATCCCGCAGGTGGCCGAGTTGGGCTTCCCGAACATCATCACCTTCTCCGGCAACCGCAAAGGCATGAGCAACGAGGAGGGCCTGGAGAACTGCGTCAAGGGCCTGAAGCGCCTCGTGCCGCTGGCCGAGAAGCACAACGTCACCGTCTGCCTGGAGTTGCTCAACAGCAAGGTGGACCACAAGGATTACATGGCCGACCACAGCGCCTGGGGCGTCGAACTTTGCCAGCGCGTCGGCTCGGAACGGCTCAAACTGCTCTACGACATCTACCACATGCAGATCATGGAGGGCGACATCGTCCGCACGATCCAGCAGCACCACCAGTATTTCGGCCACTACCACACCGGCGGCATTCCCGGCCGCCACGAGATCGACGACACGCAGGAACTCCATTATCCGGCGGTGATGCGGGCCATCCTCGCCAGCGGTTACAAAGGCTTCGTGGGGCAGGAATTTGTCCCGCGGGGCGAGCCGCTGGCCGCGCTCCAGCGGTGCGTGGAGATTTGCGACGTGTAAATTGTCTCAATGCGCTGGCGGCTCCGCGGATCCAGCCAGCACTGGTTTCACTGAGAATTCCACTGTCGGGCTCACGCTCAACGCGAACGTCGCCTCAAGAGACCTTGCGCCTTCCGGGACAATGAAGCCGAAAAGAAAACCCTCGGCACTCGGCGCGCCGCCGCTCCAAGCAAGGTTGAACCGGTCCAACTGTGCTTCGCGCCCATGATCGTCTTTCACTGCTAGCAGGGTCAGCCGTAGTCCAGACAGAGAAGGCGAGGCCAACGCATGGAGGCGCGCGTATGGAGGATAGATAATTGTGTGGCCCGCAAAAGTATCGTTGGTTCTCCGGGGACTGACGCTGATCAACTTGAGTTCCGTACCGTAGAGGTTGGTCATGATGCTCAGTTCGATTTTGGCGTTGGCCACGGGCACGGGCAAACCCTTCACGGTCCAAAGCGCTTCCGGCGGAAAGCGCGCGGTGCGCGAGACCTCCACAGCCATTTTCCAGCCGGACTCCGGCCACATGCCAACGGGGAAACTGACGACTTGTTGATCGTTCTGCCAGCGAGTGACCGGCCTGGCACGGTAGCACCACGAAGCCCCCGCTTTGCTCAGATTGATCGACATCACCTCCCAGTTTGTCGTTGGCCTGCCATTCTCTCGCATCTCAAACGTGGCGCGCGAAGCCGTTTTGGCCTCGGGTACCGCCCAACCCACGCCGCTCTCCTTTGCGGTAAGTCCAGATTCCAGGCTCACGAGCGTGATTTCCAAACCGTTCGTCCGCCGCGTGGCGGGCGCTGGTTCCGACCGCCACGTCGGCCCCGCGCGACGCGTCCTGTTGGGCTCAGCACACCGGCCGACAAGCGACAAGGAACTATTCGTTGGATTGAAGACGTACAACCGGATGTCGATAGTTCGGCCACCGCGCGGGAAAATGTCGCGCGGAAAAGTCCAAAGTTCCCAACCAGTGGTGGCTAGGTTTCCAAACCGGTGACTCATCCCGTGCGGAAGCTGCGACTCGATGCCGTTTTCGTCCGCGATGGAGACGAGGCAGGTCAAAGGCCGGTTACCCCGGGGCGTCGGCGGGCCGCGCTGTTCCAACCAAACTACGAGCCAATCCTCCGTCCCTAACGTTGGCCCGATGTCCGCGACGTTGAAGCGAAAGCGGTTCCGATATTTCTTGGGCACGAATGGATAGAGGAAATCGATGAAGTTCGTGCCGTAACGGCAAAAGTGATTAGGATTCCGGGTGACTGCTCTCAACACGATCGTCGTTCCGTCCGGCAGGGTCCATGTCGGCGGGGCTTCGTGCTGCGTCAACAGCCAAGTTCCACCGACGACTGTCGCCAACATGAGCGCAATTCCGAAAACCTTCCAGCGGCCCATGCGTTGACTTTTACTTCCAAGCGGTTTTACTGGCGAGGAAATGTTTTCCGTCGCGTCCTTCCAGGGCCGGGTCGAATTCGCCCCGGGCTTCGCGTCCCGGCCGGGCCTCAGCCACGTGCTGTTCGATTTCGACGGCACGCTCTCGCTCATCCGCCAGGGCTGGCCCGACGTGATGGTGCCGATGTTCGCCGAATTTCTGCCGGCGCAACCGCGAGAGAGCGAGGAGGCCCGCCGCCAACTCTGTTTCGACGACATCATGCGCCTGAACGGCAAGCAGACGATCTACCAGATGATCCAGCTTGCCGAGCGCATCCGGGAACGCGGCGGCACCCCCCGCGAGCCGCTTTGGTACAAACACGAATACCTCCGCCGGCTCGACGAACGCATCCGCCACCGGCTCGACGGCCTTCGCGGCGGCGCGTTGCGGCCGGATGATCTGCTGGTCCACGGCACGCGACCGCTCCTGGAACTCCTCCACCGCCGCGGCCTCCCGCTCTACCTGGCCAGCGGCACGGACGAGGTCTTCGTGAAACAGGAGGCCGAGTTGCTCGAACTGACACACTACTTCGGCCGGCACGTCTATGGCGCGCTCGACGACTACAAGCAGTTCTCCAAGAAGATGGTCATCGAGCGGATCCTCCGCGAGAATGGCGTCCCCGGCGAGCGATTGCTTTCCTTCGGCGACGGCTACGTGGAAATCGAAAACACCAAGGAAGTCGGCGGCCTCGCCGTGGCCGTGGCCAGCGACGAGGCGCACAACGGCTCCGGCCGCTTCGACGAATGGAAACGCCAGCGCCTGCTCGGCGTGGGCGCGGACGTCGTCATCCCCGACTTCCGCGATGCGGAGGCGTTACTGGAGTGCATTTTCGCGAAATGAGCCACTCCTGCCCCGTTGGACCGGGCGCGGCGCCCATTTCAATTCCACGGTTCCTTTGCCGTGACGCGCCGCGCGGAAAAGGAAGCCAGTCAATTCATCGTTCAATGTCATTCGCCTCCGACAACCGCTCCTCCGAACGGGAACCCCGCCGCCAGTTCATCGAAACCAGGCCAAGCGGCAGACCGGCTGTCCTTCGGTAATGCTCACCTCCGAAACCAAACGCCACATTGACGCCTGCCACGATGTCCTCGTCGGCAAACTCCCGCAGCCGTCCAATCAGGTCGAACTCATCACGCTCGCGCTGATTTACAAATTCATGGACGACCTCGACGAGGAATCAGTGAAGATGGGCGGCAAGCGCAGTTTCTTCACCGGCGAGCTGGCGAAATACCGCTGGCGCAACCTCCTCCCGCAGACCGTCTCCGCCGACGAACGCGTCACGCTCTTTTCCGAAGGCGTCGAGGCGCTCGGCCACGCCAAGAAAGCCGCGCACCTGCCCGGCCTGTTCCGCGACATCTTCCGCAACGCCTTTCTGAAATTCCGCGACGGGCGCATCCTCACTATGTTCCTCACCGAGGTGAACGGCTTCGCCTACTCGCACAGCGAGGAACTCGGCAACGCCTTTGAATACCTCCTGCAATGCACCGGCGCGCAGGGCGAGAACGGCCAGTTCCGCACCCTGCGCCACATCATCGGCCAAGACCCACCGCCCTGCTGCGGGCCATGCGGCCCGCGCCGGGCCGGCGGCACTGAGTGGAATTGTCGAAGGCTATTGGAGGTTCGTGCTCCGGTGCATGTGTTTCCAACCCGCCGCTCGCGCGCCACGTTCAGCCTGGCGGGTTGAAAACTCGCGCTGCGATCTGTTGCGGTTCAGCAAGCGCCGCCGTGCAAATCAACCTTGACGACTCTTGGCCAGACCGGCAGCAAACCGCAAGCTCTTGAACAACCTGGAAGAAATCATCCGGCGCGAGATCGCCGCCCAGGGCGCGATCCCGTTCGCGCGCTTCATGGACTTGGCGCTCTATCATCCCGAGCACGGCTACTACGAACGAACCAGCCGCCTGATCGGGCGGCGAGGCGACTACTTCACCAGCGTCAGCGTGGGCGGCGTGTTCGGCGAGTTACTCGCCTTTCAATTCGCCCGGTGGCTGGAGGAGGAGTTCAAAGTCCAAAGCCCAGAGTCCGAGCCGGACGGCGCGGCGCGGCCCTTTCAAATCGTCGAAGCCGGGGCGCATGACGGGCGGTTGGCGGCGGACATTCTCGGCTGGCTACGGTGCCAACGTCCGGAGTTGCTCGCCCGGATCGAGTACTGGATTGTGGAGCCGTCGCCCCGGCGTCGCGATTGGCAGCGGGAATCGCTCACCGGTTTCGCTGGGAAAGTCCGGTGGCTGTCCGCCCTGCCCACGCTCGGCGTCGCTCCGCACTTTCAGAGCGTCCGCGGCGTCGTTTTCGCCAACGAGCTTCTGGACGCGCTGCCCGTCCATCGCCTGGGCTGGGACGCCCGGGCGCGGCGCTGGTTCGAGTGGGGCGTGGGCGTCCAGCAGGACCGTCTGGTGTGGCAGCAACTCGCCGCGATCAGCAGCGCGGTCCAGCGGGAGCCGCTCGCCGGATTGCCCGGATGCGACCGGCTGGAGGAGTTGCCGCTCGACTTGCTCGCCGTGCTCCCCGACGGCTTCACGGTTGAGGTCTGCCCGCAAGCCATCGAGTGGTGGCGCACCGCGGCGCGGGCGTTGGAGCGGGGCTGGCTCGTGACGGTTGACTACGGGCTGACGGCGGAGGAATTCTTCCGGCCCGAGCGCCCCGGCGGCACGGCGCGCGCCTATTGCCAGCATCGGTCAAGCGTCGATCTGCTGGGGCGCCCCGGCGAGCAGGATCTCACTGCGCACGTCAACTTCGCGGCGCTCCAAGCGGCGGGGGAAGCGGCGGGGCTGAGGACGGAGGGCGTTTTCGCGCAGGGCCCATTCCTGGCGCACACCTTGCGGCAGGCGGCGGAATCCGGCCAATCGTTGGGCGTTTGGACGCCCGAACGCACGCGCCAGTTGCAGACGCTGTTGCATCCGGACCATTTGGGCCGCGCGTTCCGCGTGCTGGTGCAGACACGCTAACTGCCTCATACAACTGCATCCGGACGGCATTTCATCCGTCCCCTCAGCGAAGAAGAAAGACAGGACGGTCAACCGTCCTGCCCTTCTGGAAACCGCAGCGCTTGCGGTTTCGCTGACTTCTGACTCTATTCCCTCAGCTTTCGGCTCACTCCCGCGACTGTTGCGAGCACCAAACCCAGCAGACCCACAGTCGCACCGCCATCGGGGACGTCAGACGTGAAAGTCGCCGTAGCCCCAGGGTGAAGGACTGGATTCACATACTTCGTTGCATCATACGCGATCGGCTGTTCCGGCAACAGGGTCCAGCCGGCCTGAGGACCAAAATACCCTTGAGCCATGGTAAGATCCAGATTGTCATCTGACATGAACGCGAGAACGAGTCCGGTCCCATCATTCGCGACTCCGAAGACGTCGCTAATGGTACCATTTGGTTCCACCAAAGCAGTGGCGAAGCCCAATTGAGCGGCATTAGCAATGCCGTGGTCGATGGTCCAGAGATTGTTCGGCGCCCCTAGCTCCGATAACTCAGTAGCTGTGACTTGGTGAATTATGGCGCCTGAAGCATCATACACCGTCAGAACGTCTGAGATTACAGCACCCGCTGACAGAGTGCTCAGGGCCAAAGCCCCGGCCCCGAGCAAGCTTGTGATTGGCAGTTTTAAGATTCGCATGGTATTTCCTTTCGTTTGTTCGTAAAACTCGGCCCTCCAACAACTCCTTGGCCTGTTTTTCTGCAGGCGGCGTGCCAGGGTCCGTGTCTCATGCGCTATGCGGCGCTCTTGGAACGCTCAAGCTTCTCACACTCAAAGACTGGCGCCAGCGAATCTCCCTTCAAAAATATTTCCCGATGTGACTTCATTGAAGTAATGACATTCTAACAGTGTAAGTGTTTGCGACGTAGTACTGTAATCGTTGGCAGCGAATCTAGACTTAAGCCAATGATGGTGAACTGAGAGCGTAAGACTTTGGTTTCTGTATTGTTTTCCAACAGTTCCGGAAAGGTTTACAGCATGTGCCATCAGGAACTTGCGAGCCGCAGTTCTCTGCTGGCAAGGCCAAGGTCCGCGGCCCAAGAAGAGCGGGGACAGCGCGAACGAGCGGAGGTGCAGCAATACGGCGGGGCCGCCCTGAACACCGTGAAAGAAAACAAAGCCTTGAAAGAGGAAAACACGAAGCTCAAGAAGCTGGTGGCCGACTTGTCCTTGGACAAGGTGGCGTTGAAGGAGTTGCT
>JAJXZI010000060.1 GCA_021780115.1 bacterium
GCAAATCCACCTGGCCGTCGCCATCGATATCGCAGGCCGACATGCCTTCGGCGTAGGGCAGCCGGCCGTCCACGCCCCCGGAGAAAATCGCCGTCATCGGCCACGACTCGGCCGCGCGCGGATTCGGCGGGATGTCGGCGAGGAAAATCTTCTTCGCGCCCTGGTTCCAGAACGCGAGCTGCGGTTTGCCGGTGCCTTTGAAATCGCCGAACGCCTGGTCGTGATGTTGCGTGGCGCCGCCTTTCTTGATGACGTGGCGCTTCCACGGCACGGCCGGATCAAAATTCGGATACGGATTCTCCCACCACCAGACTTCGTTGCTCTGCCAGTCGCCGCCCAGCACGAGGTCCAGGTCGCCGTCGCCGTCGATGTCGCACACCGCGCCGCCGGCTTCGATGGTGAGGTAATTGGTTTCGATCACGTAGCGGCGCCAGCCGCCGGCCGTGTGCCGGTACCAGACCAGTGCCGGCGCCCGTTGCCGGAAGGCGAGGACGAAATCATTCACGCCGTCCTTGTCCGCGTCGAAGACCACGCAGGCGGTCTGTTGCTGCGACTCGCCGGGCACGGGCAAGTCGCCGGTCGTGCTGGAGAGGTGTTGCCAGCGGAGTTCGGCGGCGGGGCAGAGCCACGCGGCCAGGCCGAGGGCCGGCAGAACCGCGAATCGGGCGGGGATCGTTTTCATCGTGGCAGGTTGGAAGCCGCCGGCCTGCGGCGTCTTCGGACATGGGTAAACGTCGGCCGCTCCTCCGCGTCTGTCGGTCATTTTGTGCGGCGGCGGGCCGCAGACCCGCGCTCCGGAGCGCGCCTCTGCGAGGCGCAGCAATCAATTGGGCAAGGAACCGGATAGGCAATGCTCACTTCGCCGCCTCCCGCACGCGCTGACCCTCCGTCAGTGTGGCCGGGCCTTCGAGCACGACGCGCTCACCGGCCGCCAAGCCGGCACTCGCCGTGACTTCATTGTCGTTGATGAGGCCGAGCGTGACGGGTCGCCGATGCAGCCGGTCCTCTTGGACGACCCACACCACGTCGCGGCCGTCCTCCTTGCGCACCGCGGCTTTCGCCACCACGGCGCCCCCGCCGCCGGCTCCGTCGCGGGCGTCGCCCTTGACCGCCACGCGCACGCCCATTTCCGGCAGTATGCGCGGATCGAGTTGGTTGAAGCCCACGCGCACCTTCACCGTCGCCTTCTGGCGGTCGGCGGTGGGGATGATGGCGATGACCTTGCACGGGATGGTCCAGTCCGGGTAGGCGTCGAGCACGGCTTCCACGGCCTGGCCGGCCTGGACGCGGTGGAGGAAGCTCTCGTTGACATCGACTTCGATCTCCAGCGAACTCATGTCCACGAGGGTGCCGATGCCGGTGCGGGTGAAGCCGCCGCCGGCGGAGATGGGGGAAATCATTTCGCCGGGTTGCGCGTTCTTGGCGACGGTGACGCCGGCAAACGGCGCGCGAATCACCATGTCGTCCAACTGCTGCTGCCACACCGCCACGTCTCGCTCACCCACCAGCACCTGATGCTCCAATTGGCGCAGATGCGCCCGGAGCGCCTTCATGTTGGCTTCGGCGGCGTCCAGGTCCGATGCGCTGGCGATCTTGTCCGCCGCCAGGGCCGAGAGGCGGCGCCATTCCTTTTCGGCGTTCTCCAATTGTGCTTTGGTTTCGTCCAACGCGGCCCGCGCGGCGGCGAGTTGCGCCTCGGATTCGTGCAGACTGGCGGCGACGTTTGAATCGTCCAGCCGGGCCAGCACCTGGCTCGCTTCCACTTTCATGCCTTCCTCGATCAGCACCTCGACGACCTTGCCGGTGACTTTGGAGGACACGGTCGCCTCGCGCCGGGCGACCACGTAACCGGAGGCGTTGAGGACCGTCTGAGCGCCGCCCGCCGCCGCCGGACGCGCCAGTTGCGTCCGCACCGTCGCCGGGCGGTTGCGCGCGAAGGCATAGCCGCCCGCCGCCAAGCCGCCCAGCAGCAGGCAGAGCAGCAGCCAGAGCCAGCCTTTGCCGCGCGGAGCGCCGCGTTCGGCACGGTCCAGGCGGAGTTGGTCCAGACTGTATTTTTCCTCGCTCATGGGGAAATGACGCGCAGAGCAAACACGTTTTGCGGAACGGGGTCAAGAAGGGGAGGGCGGCGGCGACGAGTCAGGCGCAGGACCGGAACGGATCGGGAACGCCTCTGGTGAACCGGTTCGGCCGGAATGTTTCGGCTTTGACAGGGCAGCGGGGCCGGTTCAGCTTGGCGCCGTCCTCCGGCTGGTGGAAGCAAGGTTTGCGCGGCCGGAATCATGCATGAACCAGGAAACCTCGCCATGAAGACCGCACGCCGAAAATGCCCCCGCGTCGCGCTGGTCTGCGCCGCGGCGCTCGCCCTGCTCGGTCGGGCGCCGAACCGCGCGCTGGCCGGTCCGCTGTCCGTCGAGGCCGGGCAGCGGGTGACCGAGTGGACGGTGTTCTACCGGCAGCGGAAGTTGCTCGTCTATTCCTTTGATCCGGCGAAGTTCAAGCCTTACGTCAAGGAACTCTCCACGCTCAAAGGCGACAACCTCCTGCGCGACGCGCCTTCGGACCACCTGCACCACCACGCCCTGATGTACGGCATCCGGGTCAACGGCCTCAATTTCTGGGAGGAAACGCCCGGCAACGGCGTCGAGAAGCCGGTGGAAACCTCGCCGCCGGAACTCGGCGTCGGAGCGGATGGACTGCCGCAAGCCCGCCTCACGCAGGTGATCCATTGGGTCGAGCCGGCGGACGCCTTCCTGCCGGACACGACGCGCGCGGCGCTGCTCATCGAGCGGCGCACGCTCACGCTTCGCGTCAACAAAGCGCAGCAGGAAGTCGCGCTCCAGTGGCAGTCGGAATTCCAGGTCGGCTCGAAGACCAACCAAGTCATCCTGACCGGGGCCAGTTATCACGGCCTGGGGATGCGATTCCTCAAGGAACTGGATCCGCTGGCGGACCATCTGAACTCCGGCGGCAAGCCCGACCTGGCGGGCACCAGCCAGAACGTCTCGCCGCAGAAGTGGGGCGCGGTGTTCTTTGACGCGCCGGGTCGGCCGGCCACCATCGTCCTGTTCGGCCATCCGGGCAACGCGCGCGGCGACGCGCAGTTCTTCACGATGGAGCGGCCCTTTGCCTACCTGTCGGCGACGCAAGGACTCGACCGGGAACCGCTCGTTTATCACACCGGTGACACGTTCACGCTGAACTACCTGATTGCGCTGTACCCGGAGCGGAAGTCGGCGGACTTCATCAACCGCCGTGAACAGCGCTGGGAAACGACGCAACCTTGAACTCCGAAATCCGATCAGTGTCCGCGCGCAACCTGGAACCCCCCACCCCTTGAACCCATGGCCAAGATCAGACTCGGTATCAACCTCGAATTCGTCCGGCACGCCGACAAGCCCTTCGAGTGGGGCGTCGCGAAAGCCGCGGAACTCGGCTACCAGTACGTCGAGCCGATGGTCCACTGGGGCCGCGAGTTGCTCAGCGAAGCCGGCTATTTCCACAGCGTCTCGATGCTCGACGACCCGCTCCGCATCCAGCGGGCCTGCGCGCGCCACGGCGTGAAACTATCCGGCCTCTCGGCGCATTGCCCGCTTATCAAACCGGAGATCAGCGTCGAATACCTCAAGCAGGCGATCCGCTTCGCCGCCGAGTGCGGCGCCCCCGTCATCAACACGGACGAAGGCCCCAAGCCCGCTTGGACGACCGCGGAGGAAGACCACGTCCTCATGCGCTACACGCTGACGGAAGCCGCCCGGGTTGCGGAGCCGCGCGGCATCCTGATCGGCCTGGAATGCCACCAGCAGTATAGCAAGACGCCCGCCGGGTTGGACCGCATCCACAAGCTCGTGAAAAGCCCGGCCATCGGCATCAACTTCGACACCGGCAACAGCTACCTCGCCGGCGAGGATCCCTACCGCTGGCTGGAAAAGGTCGTGGGCCGGCTGGTCCATCTGCACGCGAAAGACATCTCCATCCAGCATTCGGCCGCCGAGCGCGGCAAGGTGACCGGCACGCCGGTCGGTTGCGCCTGCGGCGCCGGGGTGATCGACTGGGCGCGTGTGGTCCGCATCTGCCAGAAGGCCAAGCGCGACATTGTCTTCTCCGTGGAATGCGGCACCATCGAACAGGCGGAACAGTCCCTCCAGCATTTGAGGAAACTGGTGTGACCGCGCCCGGCCGATGCGGCTTGATCGGGGCGATGCTCCACCAGCCTGCGCGCTCCGTGCCGAGGCCAATGCTCCTCGCCTTCCTGCTGTCCCTCGCCCTCGGCGCCGGGGCCGACTCCCACTGGCCCCAGTTCCGCGGACCCGAGGGCTGCGCCGTCGCGAGTGACGGCGAGCCACCCGCCCACTTCGGGCCGGGGTCGAACGTGCTGTGGCAGGTCGCGCTGCCGCCGGGTAACTCCTCGCCGGTCGTCTGGGGTGACCGGATTTTCCTCACGGCGTTCGACCGGCCGCGGTTGGAGACGATTTGCCTCGACCGCCGCGACGGGAAGCTTCTGTGGCGCCAGTCCCTCGCGCCGGACAAGGTCGAGCCAACGAACCGGACCGCCACGCCCGCCGCGCCGACACCGGCCACGGACGGCCGGCGCGTTTACGTCTATTTCGGTTCGCTGGGTGTGGTGGCTTACGATTTCGCGGGCCGGGAACAGTGGCGGCGGCCGTTGCCGGCGCCGGTCGTGGACTTCGGCACGGGCAGCTCGCCCATCCTCGCCGGCGATCTGCTGATCCTGAACCGCGACCAGGACCTCGGCTCACATCTGCTGGCATTGGACAAGGCCACGGGCCGGACGGTCTGGCGCGTCGAGCGGCCCGAGTTCCGACGGGGGTTCTCCACGCCGTTTGTCTGGCGGCATGACGGCGTCGGGGAACTCATCGTGCCCGGCTCGCTCTGGCTCAAGTCCTACGACCTGAAAGACGGCGCGGAGCGCTGGACCGTGAGCGGCACGTCGCGCGTGCCGTGCAGCTCGCCCACCGCCGGTGACGGCTTGCTCTTCAGCGTGAGTTGGAACATCGGCGGCGACGCAGGCGAGCGCGTCATCATGCCGCCGTTTGAAGAGTTCGCCCGCGACCACGATGCGAACCACGACGGCAAACTGACGCCGGAGGAAATCCCGCCCGGCCCGGTGCGGGACCGGTTCCCGCAAATGGACTTGAACAAGGACGGCGTGGTGACCGCCGCCGAATGGGAGCAGATGCGCGCCATGTTCACCCAGACCGGCAACGCGCTGCTGGCCATCCGCCCCGGCGGTCGCGGCGACATCACCGCCACGCACGTCGTCTGGAAGGTGACGCGGAGCCTGCCGTACGTCGCCTCGCCGCTCTTCCACCAGGGCCGCGTCTATACCGTGAAGAACGGCGGCTTGGTGTCGTGCTACGCCGCGAAGACGGGCCGGCCGTTCTACCAGGACGAGCGCCTGGACGCGCCGGGCGATTACTACGCCTCGATCGTCGCGGCGGGGGACAAGGTCTTCCTGGCGTCGCTGGACGGCGTGGTTTCGGTGCTCCAGGCCGGCGACACCCTGGAGGTGCTCGCGCGAAACCGGTTCGGCGAGGCCGTCAGCGCCACGCCGGCCATCGTCGGAGGCCGCATCTATTTGCGGACGGCGAGCCAGCTTTTTGCGTTTGGGAAGTGAACGTCCGGGTGTTTCCCGGCTCGACCCGGCATCATCGCGGCGCTGGCGCTGGCTTGCTGGTCCAGGGAGCGAATCCACAGCCGCCGCAGGTTCGGGGAGCGCGGCCCGGTGGGGAAGAGTATGTGTGGATCGCCGCCGCGAAAACAGTGGAAGGCGCTTACTTCTTCGGCTTCTCCAGGGGATGCCGGTACTTCCGCTTGAAACTGTTGCACGACGACATCTCGGTCTTGCCGTCGTCGTTTTCCCACACCTCGTCGTAGCCGGGTTGCCGGGGCTGGCCGCGCAGGCGCTGCTCGTTCAGGATGTTGCCCTGGTCGTCGCAGTCCACCTCCAGGTAACGCGGCTTTTGCAGCCGGTTGAGCCGGTTCGACAGAATCACCAAAATCTTCCGCTGGGTCCGCTTCATAGTCATTCGGATGCGGCGGAGTATTCGGATCGAGGGCGCCGCCGTCAATGCCGGCGGCGTGGTGCGGCGCGCGGAGGTGGATCGCGTCGCGTTCTGGATTCGTTTCCGGGCAAATCCTTGACCGGCGGAGGGGCGGCCGTTGTCGCTTCCCCTAGAACCGGTCGATCACCGTCACCCCCACCCCGCGAAACTCACCCAGGGCGACCAGTTCCGCCGGCGCTTCCTCCAGCGCCACGGTCTTTCGGACCAGCCGCTCCGGGTGGAGCTTGCCGGCGCGGATCAGGTCGAACAACGCCGCATAGGCATGCGCCGGCAGGCCGTGGCTGCCGAGGATTTCCAGTTCCCGGGCGATGACCGCGTGCATCGGCAGCGGCGGATCGCGGTCCGCGCCGGCCATCAGGCCGATCTGCACGTGCCGGCCGCGTTTGCGGAGACAGAGGATCGAGTTCCGGCAGGTTTCGCGGCTGCCCAGCGCGTCCAGCGAAACGTGCGCGCCGCCGCCGGTCCGGTCGCGCACGGCCTGCGCCGGATCGGCCGTTTTGCGGGCGTTGAGAATGTGCGCCGCTCCGAGGTTTTGGGCGCAGTCCAATGCGTCGTCTTTAACATCCACGGCGATGACCTCGGCGCCCAGCGCCCGGGCGATCATCACCGCCGCCAACCCCACGCCGCCGCACCCGTGGACGGCGACCCATTCGCCCGCCGCCACGCGGCCTTGCGCGACCACCGCCCGGAACGACGTGGCGAACCGGCAGCCGAGGCTCGCCGACTCCACGAAGCCCAGTTGGTCGGGCAGCCGGACGAGATTGGCGTCCGCGTGCGGGATGGCCACGAACTCGGCCATCGAACCCCACGCGGTGAAGCCGGGCTGGAAGTAGTCGTCGCAAATGTGCGGGTGGCCGGCGCGACACTGTGGGCAGCGCCCACACCCGACGGCGAAGGGCACCGTCACGCGGTCGCCCGGCCGCCAGCGCCCCACCTCCGGGCCGGCGGCCTCGACCACGCCGGCCAGCTCATGGCCCGGCACGTGCGGCAGGTGGATGTCGGGATCGTGCCCCATCCAGCCGTGCCAGTCGCTGCGGCAGAGGCCGGTCGCCTGCACGCGAATGACCACGCCATCGCGCGCTGATTTCGGGTCCGGCACCTGGCGGAGGCACATCGGCCCGCCGAACTGTTCATAGACCACGGCTTGCACGAGCCGGGAGCATCTCCAAGCCGGCCAAAGAAAGTCCAGCGAAGACGGGGGGCGGCGGGCACTCACGCGTCGGGAGCGCGGCCTTTCCCGGTTGCGCTCTGCTCGTCGGTTGTTAGTTTCGCCGCCCGATGAAGTTCACGAAGTACCACGCGTTGGGCAACGACTACCTGGTCCTTGACCCGCACGACTTGCGCGCGCCGCTCACGACCGAGCAGGTGCGCGTGATCTGCCACCGCCACTTCGGCGTCGGGTCCGACGGCATCCTGCTGGGTCCGTTGCCCGCGGCGGGGGCGCGGTGCGCTTTGCGCATATACAATCCCGACGGCAGCGAGGCCGAGAAAAGCGGCAACGGCCTGCGCATCTTCTCGCGCTATTTGTGGGACCGGAAGCTTGTTGGCGGCGAGGAGTTCGCGATCCAGACGGCCGGCGGCCTGGTGCGCGCGACGGTGTTCGACGGCGGTCGGGAGGTGCGCGTGGAAATGGGCAAAGTCAGTTTCTGGAGCGACGCGATCCCGGTGACCGGCCCGCGGCGCGAAGTGCTGAACGAGCAGATCACCGCCGGGGACCGCGCGTTCACCTTCTGCGCGGCGACCATCGGCAATCCGCATTGCGTGCTGCCGCTGCCGGAGATCGGCCCCGAACTGGCCCGGCGCTACGGCCCGCTGATCGAGACGCACCCGAACTTCCCGCGGAAGACCAACGTCCAGTTCCTCCGCGTGCTGGACCGGAATACGATCCAGATCGAAATCTGGGAACGCGGCGCCGGCTACACGCTGGCCAGCGGCAGCAGCAGCAGCGCGGCGGCGGCCGTGGCGCACCGGCTCGGGTGGTGCGACCGCTCGGTGTCCGTCCACAGCCCGGGCGGGGTGATCGCCATCGAGATCGGCGACGACTTCACGATTCGCATGACCGGCCCGGTGACGCGGGTGGGTGAAGGGATGATTTCGGCGGAGATTTTTTCCCCGACGCGGCCGGCCTGAGGAGCGAATAACCGGCTGGCCAAGCGGAGGACTTTGCTGGAAGCTCTACGAAGCGATTTTGACCATGCAATTCACCGGCACCTACACCGCTATCGTCACGCCCT
Organism: bacterium; assembly: GCA_021780115.1. Taxonomy (GTDB): domain Bacteria; phylum Verrucomicrobiota; class Verrucomicrobiia; order Limisphaerales; family JAJXZI01; genus JAJXZI01. The sequence goes on from JAJXZI010000060.1 coordinate 8,321, forward strand.
TCAAAGACGGCACAGTGGACGCCGCGGCGCTGACGCGTCTGATCAAGCTCCAGATCCGGGGCGGCGTGGACGGCATCGTCCCCGTCGGCACCACGGGCGAGTCGGCCACGCTGAGCTACGAGGAACACATCGAAGTCATCAAGCTGTCGGTCCAGCACGCCGCCGGCAGGGTGAAGGTGATCGCCGGCACCGGCGGCAACTCCACCACCGAGGCGATTTACCTGACGCAAGAGGCGGAGAAGGCCGGCGCCGACGCCTCGCTCCAAGTCGCGCCATATTACAACAAGCCGACCCAGGAAGGCGTCTTCCAGCATTTCCGCGCCGTGGCCCGCGCCACCAAGCTGCCGATCATGCTCTACAGCATCCCCGGCCGCTGCGGCATCGAGATCGGCGTGGACACCGTCAAGCGCCTGGCCGACGCCTGCCCGAACATCGTCGCCATCAAGGAAGCCGGTGGCAACGCGGATCGGGTGTCGCAATTGCGCGCGGCGCTGGGGCCGAAGTTCCCAATCCTGAGCGGCGACGACTCGCTGACGCTGCCGTTCATGGCCGTGGGCGCGAGCGGCGTGGTGAGCGTGGCGTCGAACGTCATCCCGGCGGAAGTGGCGAGGATGGTCCGCGCGTTTGCCGCGGAGGACGTGACGGCGGCGCGGAAAATCCACGCCAAGTTCTACCCGGTGTTCAAGGACCTGTTCATCGAGACCAATCCGGTGCCGGTGAAAGCCGCGCTGGCGATGCTGGGCGTGATCGCCGAGGAATACCGCCTGCCGCTGGTGCCGATGGCGGCGGCGAACCGGGAAAAGCTGGTGAAGTCGCTGAAGGGATGCGGGGTGGTGTGAGTGCTGCCGGTTTCCAACCGGAGTATTCGATGACATCGCCCGGCTTCAGAATTGCATTGGCCACGTTCGGCTTGATCGGCTGTGCAATTGCCGCCTGGGCACTCTGCGCGCAGCTACCTGGACGGTTTGGGCAAGACCAGCATTTCCGCTCGGCTGTCATGGTAGGATTCATCACGATCTTCGGTTTCGTGATGCGGCGGAGCACACACTGGCGACTTTGGGAGTTCATTGTCGGCGGTCTTGCAGTTCTGTTGGTAGTCCTGCTCGCCTCTCCTCTTTTCGCATCGGTGGCCGGACGTGCCGATGCGCTCATTCAACTCAGGGAGGTTGTTGAAGCCGGCTTGTACTTCTTGTGCCCGTGGCTGCTGGGGTACGGCTTGGGGAGCATCTCACTGATTGCCGCGCGGGAACAACGTCCGATTGACCAGCGGACGTGGATGATCGCAACCGCGTATGCGATTTGCGGCGTCTTCTCTTCAGCGCTTCTGGGAACGCTTTCCAATTTCTACGGCAGTCTCGGAGTGCATCGCCCCGCCGTCACCCAGATCCTGATTCGATTTGGTCCGGCGGGCTGGCTCTTCGCCACTTTCGCGCTGGCTGGCCTCATCGTCTGGAAGGACCTTTCCTCGAAACGGAGCCTCGGAAACGCGCTCGCTTCGAGCTTCTTGATTCTCGCTCTCGCCATGCTCTTCCTTCCCCTGATCGGGATATTCTCTCAATCAACCACACCATGACTCGCATCCTCATCACCGGCGCGAAAGGCCGCATGGGCCAAGCCCTGCTGGCCTGCGCCCCGCAGCATCCCGAACTTACCATTGCCGGCACTCTGGACCTCGGCGATGATCCGCGCGCCGTGATCGACGGCGCCGATGCGCTGGTTGACTTCAGCGTCCACACCGCCACGCCCGGCTTGGCCGCGCTGTGCGCCGAGCGCGGCAAGGCGATGGTCATCGGCACCACCGGTCACACCGAGGCCGAGAGATCTGAAATTTCAAATTTCAAATCTCAAATCCCCATCGTCCTGGCGTCGAACTTCTCCACCGGCGTCAACACGCTGTTCTGGCTCACGCGCCAAGCGGCGGAAATCCTCGGGCCGGGCTTCGATCTCGAAATCGTCGAAATGCATCATCGGATGAAGAAGGACGCGCCCAGCGGCACGGCCAAGACGCTGGCGGAAATCCTGGCGGGCGTGCGGCGGCAGCAGTTGTCCGCAGTGGCGCGCCACGGTCGGGATGGCATCGTCGGGGAGCGGACGGCGAGCGAGATCGGCATCCATTCCGTGCGCGGCGGCGACGTGGTGGGCGATCACACGGTCATCTTCGCCGCGCCCGGCGAGCGGCTCGAGCTCACCCACAAGGCCTCCAGCCGCGCGACGCTCGCCCAGGGTGCGCTCCGCGCCGCGCAGTGGGTCGTCCGGCAGAAGCCCGGCCTCTACGACATGCTCGACGTGCTGGGGTTGAAGTGAAGTCCGGAGTCCGAAGTCCGAAGTCCGAGGCTTCGCGCCTCGCCTTTATCGCGCTGGGGTCCAACCTCGGGGACTCGGTCCGTCTGCTGCGCGCGGCGATGGAGCGGCTCCAGGCGTTCTCCGGGGAACCGCTGCTCCGCTCTTCGCTCTGGCGCACGGCGCCGGTGGATTGCCCGCCCGGCTCGCCGGATTTCGTGAACGCGGTCGTCGGCCTGGTGCCCCACGCCGCGGAGACGCCGGAGACGTTGCTGTCCAAACTACAGGCGCTGGAACGGGAATTCGGCCGGCCAACCCGGCGTCAGGTCAACGAACCCCGCCCGCTGGACCTCGACCTGATTTGCTTCGGCGGCGAGCGCCGTGCCACGCCAACGCTGGCGCTGCCGCATCCGCGGGCGCACCGGCGGCGGTTCGTCCTGGAGCCGTTGCGGGAACTGGCGCCGGCGCTGGTCCTGCCCGGTCAGGCCGAGAACGTGCGGCAGTTGTTAACTCGCTTGCCGCCCGCCGACTGCCGGCGGCTGTGATGCGCGGCCTCAGCCGGAAGGAGGCCGTTGGGGATGAGGCTCGCCCTCACCCTCACCCGGCATAGCCGGAACCAAGCGTTTGTGATGAAATGGGAGGATGAATGCGAAAGTCCGTGCGGTTCTTGACCTCCAATCCAAGCTTTTGGGACGGTACGCTGGGCCGATCGACGGTGTTCTGGGCTGTTCCGACCGCGTGATCCTGACCGGCACCTTGGTCGACGTAGCGCATCCGGACGTGTTGAGGGCTCGACTCTGCGCTCTGAACATTCGTTGTTTCGATCTGAAGCTCTTTGCCGAGCCGCTGCGGGACCAGGTGCGCGACAACGCGATCCTGCTGGCCCGCCAAGCGGGACTGGAAATCGAATACCTGGAGCGGCGGGGGCTGCGCAAAGAAGATCGCATCGCCCAGATTCTGGAAAAGCGCGGGCGGCATCCGGGCTTGGTGCATGTTTTTTCGGCGCTGGAATCCTGCAAATGCTTCAAGCCTTGGCCCGCCAAGCAGACCGGCCAGACCGGTCTTAAGCGGACCGGGGGCCGTTGCTTGCACTACTACTTCTACTTCATCGACGAGCAGTTGGGGCTTTGCCATGTACGGGGGCCCACGTGGCTGCCCTTTCGGCTGCAAGTCTATTTCAATCAACACCAGTGGTTGGCCCACCAGTTGCGCACCCACGGCATTGACCACGAACTGGCGGACAACACGTTTTTGACTTGTGCCGACTGGGCCAGGGCGCAGGCCTTGGTGGACGGGTGCGAGATCAAGCCTCTGGCCGCGCGTTTGCAAGCGCTGGCCGAGCAGTTCTGTCCGGTCGTCAAGACCTTTGGCAGCGGCTACCACTGGAGTCTCATGCAAGTCGAGTATGCGCTGGACGTGGGGTTCAAGAGCGCCGCCGCCTTGCGCCCGGTTTACGAAGAGATCA